>DATCNP010000170.1:0-5789 GCA_036565205.1 Solirubrobacteraceae bacterium
CCGCGCTCGAGCAGGCGGTCGGCTATCTCGAGGAGGCGCTCACGATCTCCCCCGGTCGGGCCGACCTGTGGCTCGAGCTCGGCGAGCTCGAGGCGTGGCGGGTACGGCGCCATCAGGCAGACTTGGCGTTCGAGCGGGCCACGAGCCTGCTTCAGGAAGCCGAGCCACTGGAGCGCGCGCGGGCGTGGCTGCGTCGCGCACGCGCCTACCACGGCCCGATCTGCGTCCCCCGCGCCGTACTCGACAGCGCCAAAGCCGCGATCGAGCTGCTCAACCTGAGCGAACAACCGGCCCGAGCGGAGCGCAGCGAAGCGCTCGCCGCGTGGGCCTGGGCCGAGGCGGTCGCCGGCAGCGTCGAGGAAGCGGAGCGACTGTTGGGGGTGCTCAGCGCCGACGAGACCGCGGGAGACCTGCTGCGCACCTACGACGCCGGTCACGCTCGCGCGCTCGCGCTGATGCGCCGCGGCCGGTTCATCGAGTCCTACGGGCCGTCGATCGCCGCCGGGGAGGCGATCGCCAACGCAGGCCGACCGGACCTCGCATACGGCTGCTGGGCGAACGCCGCCAGCGCCGCGACGGCGGCCGGCGAGCACGAACGAGCGCTCGAGTTCATCGATCGCGGCACGGCCGCGATCGCCGGGCACGGACTGCAGAGCCTCGAGATCCATCTGCTGGGCGAGAAATCGTTCGTGCTCATCAGTGCGGGCCTGCTTGCACAGGCGCGCGCAGCGGCCAAGGATGAACAGGCGCTCGCCGAGCAGCTCGCGCAGCCAGAGCTGCTGGCGATGGCAAGCCACGACCGCGGCGTGATCGCGCTCGAAGAGGGCGATCACTCGCTTGCCGCGACCCTGCTCGGCGAGTCGCTCGTGGAAGGCGCGCCGATCAGCCGGCCACAGACGCGCCTGGCGCTGGCCGAAGCGCTCGCGCGCAGCGGACAGCTCGAGCGAGCCGCCGAGGAGATCCGCGCGACAGTGCTCGAACCGGTCCGCCCCAGCGACTTCCCCGAAGCGCTGGTGCCAAGGGTCGCACGCGTGCAGGGACTGATCGCGCTCGCAAACGGGGAGCCCGCCGAGGCCGAGCGGCGACTGGAGGAGTCGATCGCCGGCTGGGAGGGCGTGCTCGAGCGCACGGTGCGCGCGGAGAGCATCACGACCGTGCTCGCCGACCTCGGCCGGCCCGTGGTCGGCCTCGTCGAACCGAAGCGCGAGCTCGAGCGAGCCCGAGCCGAACTGCAAGCGATCAACCAAGGAGCGCTCAATGTCGTCGTTCCATGACACCACGACCTCGGCCGCGCCGCCAGAGGACGTCTGGAAGCTCCTCTACGACCCATCCCGCTTCCCGGACTGGTGGGCCGGCATCGAGACCGTCGACGTCAAGAGCGACGGCGAGTACACCATGTACCCGGACGGCTACTCCGACTTCCCGATGGCCCAACTGCTCGACACCAACCAAGACCAGCATCGCGTGACCGTCTCCTGCCTGGTCTCCGACCTGCGCTTCGAATGGCGCCTCGAGCCCGCCGGCGAAGGCACCCGGATCACCGTCGACGTCGAGATCCCCGACACCGAGGCGCACCGCCTCGACAGCCAACGCCAGATCATCAGCACTTCGATGACACAGCTGGCGCAGCTCGCCACCCGGTAGCTCGAGCCGGGTCGGTCGGAGGGGTCAGGACTGGAGGGCCTGCGCTTTGGGCGCAGGGTGAGACGTCGGGGCCGGGTTGGGCACAGGCGAAAGCGCGGTTCTCATGCTCTGTGCTCGGCGGAGGAGCTCGTGCTTGAACGTGGCGAGGAATTGGTTTGCGGCATCGGGGTCGAGCAGCGCGTGGCGGTGTACACCCCCCATCCTCAAATGCAACACCGGCCGCCGTATGTTGCGTTCTGCGCACGCCCGTGGCAAGCTCCAAGGGGTGGCCGTTCGACCGCGCGCGACGCTCGAGGACGCCGTGCGTCTGGGGCGACACACATTCCTCGGTGGCCAACGCATCGACATGAGCGCCATCGCCCACGAGCTCGGCGTCAACCGCGTCACGCTCTACCGCTGGATCGGGTCGCGCGACCGACTGCTCGTCGAGGTCATCTGGTCCCTCGCCGACCGAGCGATCACCGCCGCGGACCAGTCGACAACGGCTCGAGGGGCTGAACGAATCGTCCAGATCACCACGCGGTTCATCGACACAGTGATCGCCAATCCCGGCATGCAGGCCTGGCTCGCCGAAGAAGGCGAGCATGCCATGCGACTGCTCACTCGCCACCAGACAGACTTCCAACCCCGCCTCATCCACGCCATCGAGCGTCTCCTCGTGGAGGAGACCGACGCCGGGCGGCTGGATCTTCCCGCGCACCGACACGATCTCGCCTACGTCATCGTCCGCCTCATCGAGTCATACATTTACCTGGACCTGATCACCGGCGAAGACCCCCGAACCCACAGCGCCGAACCGATCCTCCGCATGCTCCTGCGCTAGCCGGCGATCGCCGCTTCCCGGAGAACGCCGGTGCCGAGCAGCCGCCGCACCCGCGGCGCGAGCTGTTCGTGTTAACCCGCAGTACGTGGAGGCGGTCGGGGTGCCCGAGGCGGCGGTTACTAGGATCGTCCTATGGCTAACAAGACATGGTTCCTCACCGGTACTTCACGTGGCTTTGGTCGCGAATGGGCGAAGGCGGCGCTGGAGCGCGGCGACCGCGTCGCCGCAACCGCGCGTGACAAAAGCACACTCGACGACCTCAGGACGGAGCACGGCGACGCGCTGCTGCCGCTGACTCTGGACGTCACCAGCCGCGAGGCGGCGTTCGGCGCCGTCAAACGGGCCCACGAGCATTTCGGTCGGCTGGACATCGTCGTCAACAACGCGGGCTACGGCCACTTCGGGATGGTGGAGGAGATCTCCGAGCAGGAGGCTCGGGCCCAGATCGAGACCAACCTCTTCGGCGCGCTGTGGGTGACGCAGGCTGCGCTTCCGTTCTTGCGTGAGCAGGGAAGCGGCCACATCGTCCAGGTGTCGTCGATCGGGGGAATCTCGGCGTTCCCGAGTGTCGGCATCTATCACGCCTCCAAGTGGGGTCTGGAGGGAATCAGTCAGGCGCTGGCCCAGGAGGTCAAGGAGTTCGGGATCAACGTCACGCTGGTCGAGCCCGGGGGGTTTTCGACCGATTGGAGTGGTCCGTCGTCCAAGCGCTCGGAGCCCAACCCCGCCTACGACGCGCTCCGAGAGCGCCAGCAGCAGTGGCGCGCCAGCAACGTGCCGGGTGACCCGGCCGCCTCGGCCGTCGCGATCATGCGCGTCGTCGACGCCGATCCCCCGCCGCTGCGGGTGTTCTTCGGCACCGCACCGCTGGGCATCGCCGAGAGCGATTACGAGGGCCGCCTCGCGACATGGCGCGAGTGGCAGCCGGTGGCTGAGCTGGCTCAGGGAGCCACCGAGTAGCTCAGCTGCTGCGCGGGCGTTGCGGCCGGCTGATGTCTTGGATTACGCGGAGACGACAGCTTCGGCCACGAGCTGGGCGCGGTGCCCGGCGCTCTCGAGGCTGGCCGGGTTTGTGGTGACGCTGGGCATGACGACCTTTCGGAACTAAACGGAGCGTGCCTCCGGAACTATACGGAGGTACGCTCCGCTTTGTCAAGCCCTGCTCCGCTTTGTCAAGCCCGAGTGCTCAGACGTGCCAGAGAACTCCGCCGGCCAGGCTTCTCCTCGCGCGATCAATCCGGGTACTCGTCCTTGCGCCAGTCACGAGGCTCGTCGGGCCCGCCCTTCGGCGTTCGCGCGAGCAGGAACGAGTGGTACGGGGCGACGAACGGATCCGGCGCCCTCACCGTGTAGGTGTGGTACACGCTCCCGTTCTCGCGCGCGAAGGCGATGAAGCTCGGCGCCTCGCGCAGGCCGTCCTCGAGCTTGGCTCCGACCTGCCGCCCCCAGTCCTCGAGCCACACTGGAGGGCTCTCGAGCATCACCTTGAACTCAGGGATCTCTTGCGCCCGCTCAGGCGTGAGAGCCAGCCCGAAATCGAACGGAAACTCCGTCCCGTAGGTCGAGACGTAGGGGAACTGCCAACCCATGCGCTCCTTGTAGGCGATGAGCCGATCGATGGGCGCGCGCGAGAAGCAGATCATCGTCACGTCGCGGTGATTCAAATGCACGAGCGTGCCGTCGAGCTCGTCCCCCAGGCTGGAACAGCCGGGGCAGGCGCCGAGCTCGGTACTCGGGCCCGAACATGATGTTGTAGGCCAGAAGCTGCGAGCGCCCACCGAAGAGCTCGGCGAGCGTCTTCTTCCCGTCCTCGGTGTCGAACTGGTACTCCGTCTCCACCGGAACCCAGGGGAGCTGACGCCGCTGTTCGGTGACCTTCTGGCTGAGCGCGGCGTGCTCGGCCTCGAGCTTCTCGAGCGCATCGCGAGCCGCCTGCCACTCCTCGCGGGTTCCAATCGTGTAGTCGGGCATCGTTACCTCCTTTTGGCGTTCGTCGCGTCGACGTCGGCGGCGGTCATCGATCGCCGGCGGCCGCCTATCGACCATACGTTAGGACTGGCGCGCCACGCCGAACTCATCGCCGGGAGAGCGCGACGTCCTGGTTCATTCGGACGTCGCGCGTTTCCGCGAGCGCCTCGGTCAGGTGCCGAGGTAGGCCGCGAGGTGCTCGCCGGTGAAGGTGGAGCGGGCGGCGACGAGCTCGGCAGGTGCGCCCGCGAACACGATCCGGCCGCCGTCGTGGCCGGCGCCGGGGCCGAGGTCGATGATCCAGTCGGCGTGCGCCATGACCGCCTGGTGGTGCTCGATGACGATGACCGACTTGCCGGAGTCGACGAGCCGGTCGAGCAGGCCGAGCAGCTGCTCGACGTCGGCGAGGTGCAGCCCGGTGGTCGGCTCGTCGAGGACGTAGACGCCGGGTGGGCGGGACGTATTCGCCATGCGGGTAGCCAGCTTGAGCCGCTGCCGCTCGCCGCCGGACAGCGTCGTGAGCTGCTGGCCGAGGCTGAGGTAGCCGAGCCCGACGTCGGCGAGTCGGTCGAGGATGGCGTTCGCCGCCGGCGTGCGCGCCTCGCCGGAGTCGAAGAACTCTCTTGCCTCGGTCACCGACATCGCGAGCACCTCGCTGATGTCGCGGCCGCCGAGGTGGTGGTCCAGCACCGATGCCTCAAAGCGCTTTCCCCCGCACTCCTCGCAGACAGTGGCAACGCCGGCCATCATCGCCAGGTCGATGTAGGTGACGCCGGCGCCGTTGCAGTTGGGGCACGCGCCCTCGGAGTTGGCGCTGAACAGCGCCGGCTTCACGCCGCCGGCCTTCGCGAACGCCTTGCGGATCGGGTCGAGCAGTCCGGTGTACGTCGCCGGATTGCTCCGTCGCGAGCCGCGTATCGGGGTCTGGTCGACTGAAACGACCCCGTCGCGCCCGGCCACGGAGCCGTGGATCAGTGAGCTCTTTCCCGATCCGGCGACCCCGGTGACGACGACAAGCACGCCGAGCGGGATGTCGACGTCGACGTCGCGCAGGTTGTGCGTCGTCGCGCCGCGGATCTCCAGCCTGCCGGCGGGCGTCCGCACCGTCTCCTTGAGGGCGGCCCGGTCGTCGAGATGGCGGCCGGTGATGGTACCGCTTGCCCGCAGCCCCTCGACAGTGCCCTCGAAGCAGACCGAGCCGCCCGCCGCACCGGCGCCGGGGCCGAGGTCGACGACGTGGTCGGCGATCGCGATCGTCTCCGGCTCGTGCTCCACGACGAGCACCGTGTTGCCCTTGTCGCGCAGCCGCAGCAGCAGGTCGTTCATCCGCTGGACGTCATGGGGGTGCAGGCCT
>DATCNP010000171.1:0-8440 GCA_036565205.1 Solirubrobacteraceae bacterium
CCCGCCTCGAGTGTCGGATGGACCTCGAACGGCGCCTCCTCACCTCCCCAGCCGACGAACGCAGCGACCACGCGCACGCCCTCGGGAACAGCGTCACCCAAGGCCCGCACGACATCGGGGGACGGCGGCTTGGAGACGAGCAGCAGCGTGTCCGTGAGATCGTCCTGCGCGAGCAGGCGCATGCCCTCGCGAAACATGATCCCGCCAACCTCCTTTGACAGGTCGCGCCCGCCGACGCCGACGATATGGGACACCCCGACACCGGCCGCGTCGAGCAGACAGGCGCTCTCCTGGGCTCCGGTTCCGGCGGCCGCGACGATGCCCACAGATCCCGGCCGTACCATGTTCGCAAAGCCAAGCCCGATCCCGCCGAGCATCGCGGTGCCGCACTCCGGCCCCATCACCAGCAGCCCGAGCTCGGCGCCGCGTCGCTTGAGCGCCAGTTCGGCATCGAGCGACACATGGTCTGAGAACAGGAACACGTGCATACCCGCGGACAGGGCCCGTTGTGCCTCGAGCGTCGCGTACTCCCCCGGCACGGACACGAGCGCGACGTTGGCACCGTCGAGCTCGCGGACCGCGAGGGCGAGCGAGCGAGGCCTCGCCCTCCCAGCCGGCGCGTCGCCGTCGTGAGCATGCACCGACGCGAGCTCTCGCTCGGCGAGCTCGAGCGCCTCGGCGCCGACGCCGTCCTCCGCGTCGACTGCGATTACCAGATCACCGGGCGCCGCCTGTACAACCGCGCCGAGACCAGCGAGCAACTCGAGGTTCGCAGGAGTGCCGATCGCGAGCTCGCATCGAGTCACTCCCTCGTGCTGGCGCATCGCCCGCGAAACGCTCATCAGACGAACGCTGTCTGCATAACGGTTGGGGATTACCCGGACGTGCCAGCTCACGCCGCCACCGTGGCGGCGCTGGGCCAGGCCGTGGCGGAGGGGCCCTCCTGATCCGACACGATCCGGGTGCCCGCCGTTGCATCGATCGCGTCCTGCAGCTGCTCCGCGCAGGTCACGATCGCCGCGCGGCCACCGCCGGCCGCGAACCGCGCGCCTGACTCCACCTTCGGACCCATGCTGCCCGGCGGGAACTCGCCCGCTTCGAGCAGCTGCCGGGCGTCGGAGACGGTCAGCCGCGCCATGTCTCGCTGCCAACGGGTGCCGAAGTCGAGCGCCACGCGCTGCACCGCGGTCAGCATGACCAGCAGGTCGGCTTCCACGGCGAGCGCGAGCACCGCTGACGCACGGTCCTTGTCGATCACAGCCTGGGTTCCTTCCAGCCGCCGATCGCGTCGGGCCACCGGGATCCCGCCGCCGCCCGCGGCGACCACGAGCACGCCTCGCTCGACCAGCAGCTTGACGTGCTCGAAATCGACAATTTCCCGTGGCTGCGGGCTTGCCACGACCGTGCGCCAGCCACGCCCGGCGTCGGATGCGACCGTGAGCCCGCCGGCAGCCGCCACGCGTGCCGCCGGCTCGTCGCGGAAGAAGCGACCGATCGGCTTGGTCGGCTCCGCGAACGACGGGTCTTCGGGATCGACCGTCACCCGCGTCAGCACCGTCGCTGTGCGCACACTCGCGTCGACGTCCTCGATTGCCGTCTGGAGCAGGTAACCGACCTGCCCTTGCGTCATCGCCACGAGCACGTCGAACGGAAGCGGCGGAACCTCCGCGGCAGCGCGCGCGTGCTGAGTGTGAAGCGCTCCGACCTGCGGGCCGTTGCCGTGCGTGAGCACGAGCTCGTGGCCCGCGCGCTTCAGTGCCACCAGCTCGCGGGCGACGGTGCGTGCGTTGGCGCGCTGCTCAGCCCACGTACCGCGCTCGTGCTCGCCGATGATCGCGTTTCCCCCGATGGCAATGACGACACGCATGCGCCCGCACCCTCGGTGTCAGGAGCCCCGAATCGCGAGCCAGATGGCCCTGGCGGGACGGTTGGCCGGGTTGGCCCATGAATGAGGGCGCACGGTGCGAAAGTGAATCGAGTCACCGGCGCCGAGCTCGTAGGGCTCGCCGTCGATCGTGAACATCATCCGCCCATCGAGCACCAGCACCAGCTCTTCGCCGGGGTGGCTCATCGGCTCTGTTCCGCTGTCTGCGCGCGGCTCGACGTAGGCGTCAGCGCCAGCGACCCAGAAGGGGCCGTAACGGCCGGAGATGTTCTGTAGCTCGAGCCCCTGCTTGGAGGTGTACAGCCGCGAGCGCTCGTCTCCGCGGATCACCGTCACCGGGCGCGTTGCCTCGATCTCCTCGACGAAATACCCGACGCTCTTGCCAAGCGCCGACGCGACCTTCATCAGGCTCGCGATCGTCGGCGTCATGCCGCTCTTCTCGATCTTGTGGATCGCCGCGGTCGAGAGTCCGGCGCGCTCGCCGAGCTGCGCCAGCGACCAACCCCGTTCAGCGCGCGCCTTAGCGACCTTCGCGCCGATCTCGGAGACGGTGCGCGCGATCTCGGGCAAGCCCTTGGGCGCGGTCGTTGCCGCAGCCGTGATCTCTGGCGTTGCTGCTCCGCTGCTCACGTTTTGGACCCCCTCGGTCTGTCGCGAACGTACACCATAGTACATGTCTCCGTCAGGTCCGCGGACCGGCGCAGATGCATACATTGTATGGGAATTTTGGAGACTTCTTGACAGGCGCAGCTCCCGCGCTAAGAATACGCGTCCACGATCCGATACGGGTCGATGACTCCCAAAGGAGGAGACGTGGCGATCAACAGCAGCCTCGCTGAGGCCAAGACGCCGGGCACCGAGCTCTTCGACACGAAGGACAAGGTGTTCGAGGACATCAAGGCGGAGCCGGGAGAGAAGGCGTTCACGTTCATGCACACCGTCCCCTACGAGGGATCCGTCGGACTCGTCAATCTGCTGACGACCACCCGCGTGCGGCGCAAGGGGTTCGACACCTCGCTGGTGCTGTACGGGCCCGGCGTGCTGATGGCGTCTGGGACGCGCGGCTTCCCGAAGGTGGGCGATGAGGCCTTTCCCGGTCACATGGCGATCAACAACCAGATTCGTACGCTCCTCGACGAGGGCGGCAAGGTGTACGCCTGCCGGTTCGCGTGCGGGGCGCTGTACGGGTTCCCCGAGGACGCGCTGATGGATGGCGTCAAGCCGTTCCATCCGCTCGACGTGCTCGACGCGGCGCTGACCGCCTGGCGAGCCGGCGCCTTCCAACTCAACACCTGGACCGTGTGACGGCCAACGTCGCAGCCGGCGTGAGCGACCGCGAGGCAGCGGTCGCCGCCTGGCGGCGCGCCGAGGCGGTCGTGTACCCGTCGGTGATGGTCAACGCGGTTCTCTACGAGCAGTACATCCAAGTGGTGCGGGCGATCGTCGATGAGTTGCGAGACGTGCACAGCGAAGACGAACTGATCCGCACGTGGCGGGAGCAGCGGGACCTCGGCGCCGACATGGTCAGGCGCGTATCGCCATCGATGGGCGCGCTGATGGACGTGAATGCCGTGCGCGACGCGGCATTCTGCCAGCGCCACCGGGAGACGATGCGCGAGCACGCCAAGGAGATCGCTCACGATCGTCTCGTCCAGGCGCGGATCACGGGCGCACCGTGGGTGGTGCTGTTCGAGGACGTGACGCCGTGGGGATCGCACCGGCTCGAGATGAACGTCCGCACGGGCCGGGCGATCCACGCGTCGGCGAAGACGGAGCCCGATGCGGGGGCGACATATGAGCTGGAAGTAGTGCAGCTCGACCCGCGCGACGGGGCATGGCTGCTCGACAAGCCGCCGCTGATGGCGGCGAACAAGTTCTCGCGCCACGACGAGTGGGAGGCGCGCATCGCCCAGGCGCGTGACCTCTTCGGAAAGGACTGACGATGACGACTCACCCAAAGAAGATCATCGATGCGCACTGCCACATCGGAGAGATCCCTCCGTGGAAGTTCTACGACCTCGAGCACCCCGTCAAGCCGACTGTCTACGACTACCGCAACCGCGACGAGTTCATCAAGAACCATCTGGACGAGTTCAAGATCGAGCGCGCGCTGACGATGTCGAACTACGGCGTGCCTTTGCACGAGATCTCGTTCGATCTCAACGACGTGGTGATGGATGCGGCCACCAACAGCGACCGCGTCCTGGCGGCGATCTGGGTGTCATTCCTGCCGCGCAACGCCGAGATGACGCGCAAGTCCCTGAAGCTCGCCAGCGAGTCCCGCGCCGTGGCGCTTAAGACAACGTTCCTGCTCGGGGGCAATCCTGATCCGGGGACGTGGGACGAGGAGACGCTCGCGATCGCCGACGAGTGCTTCGACGCGTGCGAGAAGTACGACCTCATATTCCACTTCCATACCAGTCCCGGCGGCGCCTCTGACGTCAACAACTTCATTCCACTCGTGGAGAAGTACGGCAAGCGCTGCAAGATATATCTCGTGCACTTCGGCGGCGGTGTGTCAGGTCACATCAAGCTCGTGCCGAAGTTCCTGCAGTGGGTCCAGGACGGTTACAAGGTCTACACCGACACATCTTGGGCGGTCGGCTTCGCGGCTCGCTGGCTGCTGACCGAGATCGAGCGCACCGGAGTCGGAGGCGACCGGGTGTTCTTCGGCTCCGATGAGCCATGGTCTGACTTCGACAGCGAGTACTGGAAGATCAACGGCGTCCGCGGCATCTCCCAGGAGCTCAAGGACCGGGTCTTCTGGCAGAACTACGAAGAACTGTTCGCGGGCCGTGGCTGAGAACGACCTCAAGCTCCCGGATCTCGACGAGCGCCAGCTGCTCGTCGAGCTGCAGTCGCTCGGCGTGCACGTCGAGGACGAGACGGGCAGCGGTGCGGGGTCCGGGCGGCGCGGCGGCGCCGGCCCTTCCGATGCGCTGTTTCTATGGGTGCGTGGCCTGCCGCTGACGGTGCCGTGGCAGGCCTCGTTCGTCGAGCGCTCGCCGTACACCGTGCATGTCACGGACGGCGGAGCAGTCCTGTACCGCGACGACGTCCTGGTCGCGCCTGTGAAGCTGCCGCGCCGGCCTCGCATCTACGACATGCAGACGGCCGACGGAATCCCCTATTGGAAGATCGCGCTGCTGCACCTCGACTCAATCGCTTCGACCGTGGTCCAGAAGTGCATCTACTGGGGAACGGACGAGCAGTGCGCGTTCTGCGGCATCGAGCTCACGCGCGGCGAGCACACGGTCTCCGTCAAGACGCCCGCGCAACTTGCCGAGGTTTGCACGGCGGCCCGAGACTACGACGGCGCGGTCGACGTCACGTTGACCACGGGATCGGTCAACCGCCGTGACCGCGGCGCCCTGTACATCAGCCGCTGCGCCGCGGCGATCAAGGAAGCGTCGGGGTTGCCGATCCAGGTGCAGTTCGAGCCTCCGGACGACCTCGCCGTGCTCGAGCAGGTGCGCGATTGCGGCGTCGACGCCGTCGGCATCCACGTCGAGACGTTCGACCCGGATGTGCTCGAGCGAGTTGCAGCGGGCAAGGCGATGTGCGGAATCGAGGGCTACTTCCGCTGCTGGGAGCGCGCCGTGGAGGTCTTCGGCCGCGGGCGGGTGACCACGTACGTGATCCTCGGGCTGGGCGAGCGGCGCGAGCTGATCGAGGAAGGCTGCCGGCGAGCGATCGAGATGGGCGTATACCCCTTCGTCGTACCGCTGCGGCCGGTTCCCGGCACGCTTCTCCAAGACAGTCCGACACCTGACGCGGACTACGTTGGATCGGTGTACCGGTCGGTGTCGGCAATGCTGGCGGAGTCGGGGCTCGACCATGTCGAGGCCAAGGCCGGGTGCGCCCGGTGCCAGGCGTGCTCCGGGCTGTCTGCGTGGGAGCGGCTGTTCAAACGAGAGGAAGCGCGTGACCGGGGCGAGCTCCCGATCCTCCATCGCGGTTAGCGCCCCGATCGTCTGTCGTCTCGCCGACACCGAGGGCGAGCTCGAGGCCCACTTCGAGCTGCGCCGGCGCGTGTTCGTCGAAGAACAGGGTCTGTTCGTGCTGGACGACCGAGACGACAGCGACGGCGAGCCGGGCACGCTGCACGCGATTGGGCTCGCGGGCGGCGAGCCTTGCGGGGCGGTGCGCCTGTACCCGCTTGACCCTGCGGCGCAGCAGTGGAAGGGTGATCGCCTGGCGGTCCTACCCGAGCAGCGCGCGAATCACCTCGGTGCGCGGCTGGTGCGATTCGCGGTCGAGACCGCCGGGTGGCTCGGCGGGCGGCGGATGATCGCCCACGTGCAGATCCCCAACGTGCGCTTCTTCGAGCACCTGGGCTGGCGCGCCGAGAGCGATCCAGCCGAGTTCCACGGAGTCGAGCACCAGCTCATGTCGATCGGACTTGACCGGCCGGGCACAGGTGCGTGAATGGCTCGGCGCCCAGGTCCCAAACCGGCGCTGTCTCTCCGGATGCCGCGAGCTTGAGCACCCGGCTGTCATCGAGCTGGCCGCACTGCGCGCAGGCGAGGCCGCGCCGCAGGAACGGCTCTGCCGCGTCGTCGGCTCGGTGCGGCGGAACCGCCAGTAGGAAGCCGAAGCTCGGGAAGGTGAGCAGCCAGCGCTCGAGCGGGACGCCCTCCGGGCGCGGGATCCGCTCCACGTCGAGCTTCGCCCCGCAGCCGGCGAGCTCCAGCATCTGCAGCAGCGACCCTGCCGTGCCCGGCATCGACACGTCCCGCGCAGCATGTGCCACTCCCGACTCGGCCAACTCCACGAGCGCCTCGCCATCGTCTCGGAGCGCGTCAGGCGGACGATCCCGCAGGGAGCTGAAGAACGGCGTCCCGTCTCGATACCGGCCCTCGAGGCAAAAGCAGGCGAGCAGCGCGTCGCCGGCCCGCGCGGCCCGCCCGAATAGCGGGCTGCTCGCGACCCCTGTGCACGAGGCGGAGATCGCGGGCTCATGGCCGAGCGTGAGATGGCCTCCCACGACGTCGACACCGAGCAGCCCGGCCGCCCAGGCGATGCCGTCGAGCACGGCCCCCGCGTGGGCGCGGTCGGGGCTCACCACCATGTCCACCAGCCCCAGCGGACGACCCCCCATCGCCCGCACATCCGAGACGTTCGTGACCACCACGGCCGCGCCTGCAGCGTGCGGGTCGGCGCGCGCGAACGCAGGCGCGATCGCCTCGCCGCACAGGATCAGGTACCCGTCCGCGAACGGGATCGCAGCCGCGTCATCGCCGTCCACGAGCGGCGCTCCGAGACGGCGCACCAGCGCAAGCTCGCGTTTGGCCTGCACGGCCGGGGCCGACCGGATCATCGTGGCGAGCTGCTCGAGTTCAGTCATCAGTGGCCGTCTGGGATAGCAGACAGAGGGCCCAGATGCGGAGCGAGGTACTCGAGCGTGTGGCGGCGGTGAACGTCGGCCTGCCCCTGTTCGCTGACGCGATCAGGAGCCAGGGCGCTCCGGTCCTCGACGTCGACTGGTGTCCGCCTGCCGGCGGAGATCCAGGTACGGTGCGCGCGCTCGAGCGCCTGTGGGGGCCGCACGCCGAGCTCGTCTCGCGGGCCAACGATGAGGCCGTGGCGCGAATCGAGTCCGCCACCCCGCGAGCGGTCGCCGTCGCTCGCGCCGGCGACGTGCTTGCGGTGCTGGGCGAGCGGGACAGGCGGGTCCTGATCCACTCCGGGACCGCGATCGAGCCGGATCGCATCTGCGACCCGCAGCGGCGCGCGTTGGTCGCAGCTTGTCTGTTCGAGGGCTGGGCTCGCGATCGCGAACACGCCGCGGCGCTGCTCGTGTCCGGCAAGATCGCTCTTGCGCCGGGCAACGAGCACAACCACGTAGGCCCGATGACGGGCGTCTGCTCACCGTCGATGCCGGTATGGGTGGTGGAGGATGAAGGCTCAGGGACGCGGGCGTACTCGACCTTCAACGAGGGCCCGGGCAGAACGCTCTGGTTCGGCGTCGGCGATGACGAGGCGGTTGACCGGCTTCGTTTCTTCCGTGACGAGCTCGGCCCCGTGCTCACGAAGCTGCTCGAGCGCGAGGGTCCGATCGACATCTTCTCGCTCGCCACCCAGGGCCTGCAGATGGGCGACGAGCTGCACATGCGCAGCCAGGCCACGGGCAACCTGCTGGTCCGCAGCCTGCTGCCGGGCTTCGCCGCCTTGGGCGGCGAGCCGGCAGCCCGCTTCATCGCGGGTAACCACCACTTCTTCCTGAACCTGACGATGGCGGCGGCCAAATGCGCGTCACTCGCAGCGACGGGCGTACGCGGTTCAACCGTGGTCAACCTGATCGCGCGCAACGGCACTGACACAGGGATCCAGCTCGCGGGACTGCCTGGCCGCTGGTTCGGAGCCCCCGCCGCCCCGGTACAGGACGCGCTCCTGCGGGAGGGCTACACCGAGGACGACGCGGCGCTCGACATCGGCGACTCTGCCGTGATCGAGTGCGTTGGGCTCGGCGGCATGGCGCTCGCGGCGGCCCCCGCCGTGGCCGCATTCGTCGGCGGCGGAGCCGCCGACGCCATTGCGCGCACAGAGCTGATG
>DATCNP010000172.1:0-3510 GCA_036565205.1 Solirubrobacteraceae bacterium
ACGCCGTACGCGGCGCGAGCGACGGGCGATGGGACACCACCGGCTGACTGGATACGGGGTGGCTGAAGGTGCGCATAAGCTCAGCTCCTGGTCGCGGGGATAAGGCGGCGCACGGAGCGCACGCCGCGACGCTGCTGGACAGGCCGGGTGGTCAAGCGGCCGGCCGAGAAGCCGACCGCGGTGACGAGCAGGCCGGCGGCGACGTCGAACAGGTAGTGGTTTCCCGTCGCGAGCACGGAGAGGGTCACGAGCGGGCCCCACGAGAGGGCCAGCACCCTCGCCCATCGGGCGCGCAGCGCGACAGCGGCGGCGATCCCGATCGCAAACGCCAGCCCGACATGCAGGCTGGGCACCGCGGCGTAGGGGTTGTAGAAGAGCGTCGAGCGGCCGGTCAGCGCGATCGCGGAGTGGCTGCTTACGGTGTCGGAGATGCCGACCCCCGCCAGCCGCGGGGGCGCCACTGGAAACAACGCGAAGATCGGCACAGCGATCAGCCAGGTCGCGATCACCGTGTTCCGGAGCTCACGGTAGACCGCCGGGGAGCGGCGATACAGCCAGATCAGCGCTCCCGGCAGAACGACGAGCTGCGCTGCGAGGTAAACGTTGCTCAACACCCAGCTGGCCACGCCCCAGTCCAGCGCGCGCTGCACCGATTCCTCGACCGCCAGGTGCAGCGAGCGCTCGAGATTGACGATCTGGTGAGCGTGTTCGCGGGCGACCGGGAGCTGGCCGGCGAAGATCCAGCGGGAGGCGTCATAGAGCAGGTACGCCGCCGCGAACAGCGCCAGCCCAGGCCGTGCCGTCAGCCGGCGACGGCCGCCGCCGCTGCGGTGCTCGCGACGATGCGCGAGCCCGCCGAGGCTCCCGGATGGGTGCGCGAGGATCCACCACCGTCGCTCCTGATCGGAGTCGCTTCTGGCGACGGGAGCAGCGTCTGCGCCAGCCGTTTGCCCGGGCATAGCAACTCCCTCGTCCTAGCTGCTGGACGTCGTCATGCCGCTTGCTCGAAGGCAGGGATCGGCTCCGGAGCTCGCGGCGCGCCGGCCTGGGGCTCGATCGCCACCCGCGGGAGGCGCCGGTCGAGCCGGCGCGGGAACGCCCAGGTGCGGCGACCGAGCAGCTCCAGGACCGCGGGCAGCAGGACCATCCGGATCACGAACGCGTCCAGGAACACGGCGGTCGCCAGCATCACGCCGAACAGCTCGAGCACGCGGCTGCCGCCGAGCGCGAACGATCCGAACACGGCGACCATGACAAGCGCGGCGGCGGAGATCACCCGGCCGGTGTGCGCGACGCCCTCGCGGACGGCGGCGCTAGCGTCGCCGCGGGCTTGCCATTCCTCGTGCACGCGTGAGATCAGGAACACCTCGTAGTCCATCGAGAGGCCGAACACGATCGCGAACGCGATCACCGGGATGAACGCCTCGATCGGGCCGGGCGAGACGCCGAACACGCTGCTCAGCCAGCCGCGCTCGAACACCGCCTGGACGACCCCGAGCGCGGCGCCGATCGAGAGCAGGTTCATCACCGCCGCCTGCAGCGGGATCACGAACGAGCGGAACACCACCAGCAGCAGCAGCGCCGAGAGCGCGATCACGATCCCGATGAACAGCGGCAGCTTGCCCGAGAGCACGTGCGCGAAGTCGACCTGGCTCGCGGTCGCGCCGCCGACATAGACGGTCGTTCCGGTGGCGCGCTCGACCGGCGGCAGCACCGAGCCACGCAGGTGCGTGACGAGGCTCGTGGTCAGGGCGCTCTGCGGCGAGGAACGCGGATACACCTGGATCGAGGCGGTGTCACCGGCGGCGTCGAGCCGCGCCGCCGCCACCGACGCCACGTCCGGAGTCACGCGAAGCGCTGAATTGAGCTGCGCGAGCGACGTTGCGGTGTGCGCTCTCGGGAGCTTGACGGCGACCTGTAGCGGCCCGTTAAAGCCCTTGCCGAACCCCTCAGCGATCAGGTCATAGGCCTTGCGCGTGGTCTGACCGGCGGGGTCGTTGCCAGCGTCGCTGGCACCGAGCCGAAGGCCGAGCGCCGGCGCCGCGAGCGCGAGCATGACCGCAGTGGCAGCGACCGCGCTCAGCGCGGGACGCCGCTGGATCGAGGTGACCCAGCGCGCCCAGAACCCCGGCCTGTCGCTGACACGATCGGCCCGCCCGCGGCCGGCCTCCCCGATCCGCCGCCCGGCGAGCCTGAGCAACGCCGGCAGCAACGTCAACGACGCCGCGAGCACCAGCACGACCCCGAGCGCAGCCGCGATCGCCACCCCGTTGAGGAGGTTCACGCCGAGCGCGAACATCCCCAGCAGCGCGATCACCACCGTCACGCCCGCGAACAGCACCGCCCGACCGGAGGTGTTCATCGCCCCCTCCACAGCCGCGTCCACGTCCCCACCGTTAGCGCGGTAGTTCTCGCGGTAACGGGTGACGATAAACAACGCGTAGTCGATACCGACCCCCAAGCCGATCATCAACGCCAGCTCCGAGCCGAAGTCGGCCAGGTCGATGATCTGACTGGCCAGCCCGATCAACCCGATCCCCGCCGCAAGGCCGAGCGCCGCAGTCACGATCGGCAGCCCCATCGCCACGAACGAGCCGAAACTGATCAACAGGATCACCATCGCCGCCAAGATCCCAACGAGCGTCGCGAACCCGATGCTGGCCCGTTGCGCCTGCTCAATCGCCTGGCCACCAAGCTCGACCTGCAACGCCGACGAGCGCGCGGACTCAGCGCTGGCAATCACGCGCTCAACCGCGGCCTTGGGCAGCTGACTCGCCTGCTCGTTGAACGTCACCGTCGCGAACCCGATCGTCCCGCCCGGCGAGATCGCCCTCGACCCGGCGTCATAAGGGCTCACGACGGAGGTCACGTGCGGCAACCCCGAGACACGAGCGATCGCCGCGCTCACGGTGCTGCGGATCGCCGGATCGCTGAGCTTCCCAGCGCGCGCGTGAAACACCATCTGATCGGCATCCCCCGCCTGCGCGGAGGCTGTTTCGTAAAGGTCTGTCCGGGCGGGGGAAGACGATTTCGGGCATGGCTCAGAACTTCATTGCTGTTGATCGGGATCAGGCGTTCTTGATGCCGCCGTCGTTGCAGGAGTGGCTGCCCGAGGGGCATCTGGCGTGGTGTCTGTTGGATGCCGTTGGGGTGATGGATTTGTCGGTGTTTTATGCGCGGTATCGCCCGGATGGTTGGGGTCGGCCGGCGTATGACCCGTCGATGATGGTGGCGTTGATTCTGTACTCGTATTCGAGGGGCGAGCGGTCTTCGCGGGGGATCGAGCGTGCGTGTTGGGAGGATGTTGCTTACCGGGTGATCTGCGCGAACCTGACACCTGATCATGTGACGATCAACCGGTTTCGCTCCGAGCATCAGGACGCGCTCGCCGGGCTGTTCGGGCAGGTGTTGAGGTTGTGCGCGAAGGCCGGGATGGTGAATGTCGGGACGATCGCGGTAGACGGGACGCGTGTTCGCGCGAACGCGTCGAAGGCGCAGACGATCGATTAC
>DATCNP010000173.1:0-6028 GCA_036565205.1 Solirubrobacteraceae bacterium
GCCTAAGGTCGCAGCGTGATTCCGACGAATGTCAGCCAGCTCATCACGACCAGCAGCACGCCGTTGGTCCACATCAGGACCGTGAAGCCCCGGCCGCGCACGTAATGGCCCAAGATCATCAACGCCGGGAAGGCCACGATCAGCATCCGTGGATTCGGCGGCGTGAACTCGGAGGTCAGCGCGAGGAAGGCGATGAACAGCGTCCACACGATGGCCTCGACCGACATCGCCCGGCGGGCGTCCCACATCAGGACGAATACGGCAGCCAGCAGCAGCGCGCCGACGAGCCCGGCGACCAGGTTGAGGTTGATCGCGGGCTCGTCGAGATGCGCCAGAGAGATCTCACTCGCGAGCCTCGTCGTCAGGTGCACCATCGCGAGCAGGTCGGTCTTTTCGCTCCACCCGTGATGCTGGGCCTGGTAGGTGGCCAGCGGCGTGCCCGTCCAGGCCCACAGGAACAGCGCGAAGGTGCCGATGCCGGTGATCGAGAGCAGCGGGGCGAGCACCGCCCGGCGGGCGTCGCGCAGCCGCCATCCGCGGCGGCGGAGCTCGAGTCCGGCCGATACGACGCAGACCGGCACGATCGCAAGCGCGGCCGGCTCGACGGCCGTGGAGAGCCCGGCCAGGATGCCGGCCAGCAGCCACCGCCTGCGCTGCAGCGCGAGCAGGCAGCCCGCGATCAGTGGAATCATGATGCCCTCGGAGTAGACCATCGAGAACACCACCGACCCCGGAAATACGCAGAACAGGGCCGCCGCGCGGCGAGCGCTCTGCGGATTCCACCAGCTCTCGGCCAGCCGGTAGACGATCACGGTGGCGATCAGGCCGCCGACCATCGAGACCACGACCCCGGCGAGGGTGATCGCCCAGACGATGCCGTGCGTGGTGGTCCAGGCGAACGAGTGCCCGACCGCCCAGATGACGATCGAGTACAGGGGGAAGAACCCGAGCGGCGTTTGCAGGAAGGACGGATGATCGGGGTAGCCCTTGTTGGCCAGCTCCCGGTACCACAGGCCGTCCCAGTTGGCGAGCTCGTGCGTCACCGAGTGATGGCGAATCGCCCCCTCGACGATCGCCATCCCGATCAGCAGCACGCGGGTTCCCAGATACACGTACAGCACCCATCTGAGCTCGCCGGGGAGCGAGGCCCAGCGAGCGCGCGAACCTCGCGGCCGGCGTACCCGGTCCCGCTCGACCGCGAAACCGGACCCGGAGGGCGGTGCCTCCGAGCTCGGAATCGTCAGCTGATCGGAAAACGGCGCGGTGCTCTCCGATGCGCTGTCCACCGCCGCCAGTCTAAAGGTTGAGCGCACCACAAACGGGTACTGCGCAGGTATGTCAACCGAGACGTCTGCCCCGCAGGAGTCGAAGATCGGCTACGGCTCGCTCGAGGTTCCCCAGCCCTCCGAGCCGGCGACACCGGCAGTCCCGGACGCCCCCATCACACCTATCGACCCCGATCCCGGTACGCCCGCCGATCCCGCCCGCCCGGCGACCGTGCCCGGTCCTGACGAGCCGGCAACCCCGATCGTCCCCGAGCCCGGTCAGGATCCGGACCCCACTCCGGACCCGGCACCGGACCCCGACGCCACCTAGCCCGCGGCGACGATCGCCTCGACCAGCCGGTCTCCGTGCCGCTGGGGCAGCAGGTGCCCGGCGCGTTCGATCACGACCAGCTCCGCGCCCGGGATCTGCTCGGCAAGCTTCCGAGCCGCGCTGACGGGGACGATCCGGTCGGCAGTCCCGGCGAGGATCGTCGTCGGCGCGGAGATCCGTCCGAGGTCGGCCTCGAGCGAGGGGAGGTCCCGGACAAGTCCGCGCTGCTCGACGGCAAACGCGCGCCATGCACCAGGGGTCATCAGCCGGCGGCCGGCCGCACGCAGATAGTCGCGGTCGAGGGTCAGCTCAGTGGCCAGACGGCGCGTCACCGGCGCGGCGCTCAGCGTCACCCCGACGGCGCTCAGGAGCGCAGCGCCGGCCAGGTAGCCGGCGACCGGGCCGGCCAGCCAGCGGTCCAGCGAGGTGAGGGAGTCGCGATTGGCGGCCGGCGCGGCCAGCACCAGTGCGCTCACTCGGTCGGGATGTTTGGCGGCGATCCAGGCGGCGATCGCGCCGCCGAGGCTGTGGCCGACGACCACGGCCCGGGCGATCCCGCTCGCGTCGAGCGCCGCCAGTGCCGCTGCGGCGTTGCCGGGCAGATCGGTCGCCTCGCGTTGGCCGTCCCAACCGGGCCGGTCGATCGCGACCGTGCGTGCGCGATCGCCGATCCCGCGCACGACCCGGCTCCAGTCCCCCTGTCCGCCGGGTTGTCCGTGAAGGAGCAGGACCGGGTCCCGCCTCGCGCTCAGCGCGACGGCGGCATCACCCAGCGCCGGGAGGGCCACCTTCAACTCCGCCCTCGACGGCCTGGCCGTCGCGCCCGACGTAGCCGTCCTTGCCGCCCGCGACGAGCACGATCGCCTCGCCCTCGCCGACGTTGCGCATCCCGCGGTGCGTGTGGGCATCGACTCGGGCGATGCCCCCCGGGCCGAGGACGTGGGTGCCGCCGTCACCGAAACGCATCTCAATCTGACCGCGATGGACGAAGTAGGTCTCCTCCTGCGCGTCGTGGTAATGGATGCCGGTCGCGTAGCCCTCGGGCAGCACGATCGCGTTGATGCCGAACGCGGTCACGTCGAGCTCGCGCCTGACCTTGCGGAAGCCGGGCCCCTCTCCCATCCGTTCGAGGCTCGAGACCGCGTAGCCGTCGCCCTTCAGTGCGTCGTTCATGGTGGCGCGAAATGCTACTGAGGGCGTCGCACCGGCATACTAGGGCCGTGACGTCAGCGCTCCTGTCAGAGGCGCTCGCGCCGCTTCGCGCGGACCCCTCTCGCGCCGCGATTCTGCTCGACATCGACGGCACCCTGTCGCCGATCGTGGAGTACGCCGCCGAGGCCCACGTGCCCGAGGCGACGCGACAGCTGTTGATCGCGGTCGCGCGGCGGTACGCGATCGTGGCCTGCGTGAGCGGGCGCCGTGCCTCCGAGGCCAGGGCAATGGTCTCGATCGGCACGATCTCCTACATCGGCTCGCACGGAGCCGAGCTTCTACGCGCGGGCTGGACCGAGGCGGTGCTCGACCCGGCGCTGGAGGACTGGGCGCGGCGGATCGGTGAGTTCGGTCGCGAGGCCGATACGGCCGAGCTGCGCCGTGGTCGGGTGCGGATCGAGGACAAGGGAGCGATCATCGGCTTCCACTGGCGTGGAGCCCCCGATGAGGACGCCGCCAAGGCATTGATCGATGCGATCGCCGCTCGGGCCGAGGCAGCCGGATTGCGCACGCACTGGGGACGCAAGGTGCTCGAGGTTCGTCCGCCGGTGAAGATCGACAAGGGCTCCGGGATCATGTCCTTTCTCCGGGACACCGAGACCGAGCTCGACGCGATCCTCTACGTCGGCGACGACACGACCGACCTCGATGCGTTTCGCGCCCTCGGGCAGCTGGTCAGCGACGGCCGGGTCACCCGCGCGGTCCGCGTCGGCGTCGGCTCCGAGGAGGGGCCGTCGGCGATCGCCGAGGAAGCCGACGTGATGCTCGACGGTCCGGAAGACGTCAAGGAGCTGCTGGCGATGCTCGCCTCCGAGGGCTCCTAGGCTGCACTGCAATGCGCTTCTCGGACTTCCTTCGCGCGACCGTCCTCACCAGCGCTGCGTCGGCCACCGTGCTCGCCGCGGTGACCGTCGCCGGCGCGGCCGGTGGCACGGACACGCTGGTCGTTCCGGTTGCCGCCGTCTGGTGGGCGCTCGCCGCGGCGATCGGAGTCTGGCTGGGGCGCCGCGCCGACACCTCGGCGCCGATCGCCACCCTGCTGGCCAGCGCTCGAATGCAGGCCTCGCTGCCCGAGGTCAACCCGGCCCGGGCGCTGTTGAACCGGCTCTGGCCGCTGCTCGCATCCACCGTCGTCGCCGGCGCTGTGGCCTTCCTGGCCCCGCAGGTGCCCGCGGTGGCGGCCGGCTTCACGATCATCTTCGCGCTGGCCTGGCGGCGTCAGGCCTCGGCGGTGACCGCTATCGAAGAGCGCGATGGGGCGCGGTTCTACGTCGAGAACACCAGCCCGTTCAAGCCGATCAAGCTGGTCCGGACCCCGGGCTTTCGCACCAACCTGCTCGAGCTGGGCGGTACGCCCGCTGCGCGATCGAGAACCCGCGCCTAGGCGCGGCTCCGAGGTCCGGCGATGGCGATCGACGTGCTCGTGGTCTCCACCGGCGCCACCGCGGGTTGGCGGGCGGCGGCCTGCGAGCTGACCGACTCGCTCGCTCGCGCGGGCGCGGACGTGCGTGCGGTGATCACCCGGCCGGCCCGGCAGGTACGCACCTTCATGCTCACCGACTTCGTGCAGGCGCGATCCGCGCGCCACGCGGCGACTCGGGCGATCGCCGAGTACGAGCCGCGGTCGATCGTCTACTGCTCGATGACCGCGGCGCTGCTGTGGCCGAGACCTGGGGCGATCTGGTTCGACGCGATCGCGGCCGAGAATCGGCCCGGTCGCCACGGCGTCTGGCAGCGGCGGATCGAGCGCCGCCGGCTCGGAGAGGCTCCGGTGCTGATGCTCTGGAGCGAGCGCGCGCTCCAGCCGCTGCATGGCCCTAAGCTCGAGACGATCCTCGTCCCGGTGCCGGTCGCGCCCTCGGGCCCGCCGGGTGCTCCCCGCGACATCGACGCAATCACCTACGCGGGTGATCCGGTCAAGCGACGGCTCGGGCACGTGCTCGAGACCTGGTCCCGCGCGCGCCGGGGCGCCGAGACGCTCCTCGTCGCGGGGATCGAATCCCAGCGCGAGCTGCCGGGCGTGCGCTTCGCCGGACGGCTGGCCCCGGCCGAGTACCGGACGCTGCTGCGGCGGGCGCGGTTGTTCATCGCCGCCCCCAAGCGCGAGGATTACGGAATCGCGCCGCTCGAGGCGCTGGCCGACGGCTGCATGCTGGCCAGCACCCCGGCGCCGGGGGGATACCCGGCCCTCGACCTGGCCCGCGAGCTCGACCCGCGACTGGTCGCCGAGGATCTCGCACCCGCGATCCGCGCGGCACTCGACCTGCCGCTTCCCGGCTACGGAGAGCGGGCCCGCGAGCTCCTCGCGCCGTTTGGCCGCGATCGCGTCGATGCGACCATCCGCAGGCGCGTGTTGCCGCGATTGCTGCCAGGATTCGTCCAGTGACCCCGGCTTTCATCGCCAGCCCGCACGAGAACGGCTTCCACATCGGGCCGTTCTTCTTCCACGTCTACGGGATCGCCTACGTGTTCGCGGTCGCGGCGGCGATCCTGATCTCACGCCGGCGCTGGGCGAAGGCGGGGGGGAACCCCGACCTGATCTACGAGGTAGCGATGTGGGGGTTCCCGGCCGGACTGATCGGGGGGCGGATCTACTTCGACATCACCACGCCGAGTCAGATCACGCCCCACAAGTGGTACGGCGTGTTCGAGATCTGGCAGGGCGGCCTGGGTATCTGGGGCGGGATCGCCGGGGGGGCGGCCGGGGGCCTGTGGATCCTGTACCGGCGCCTGGACCGGGACCAGATCCGGCGGTTCATGGACGTCGCGGCACCCGGGCTGCTCGTCGCCCAGGCGATCGGCCGGATCGGGAACTACTTCAACCAGGAGCTGTTCGGCAAGCCGACGACGCTCCCATGGGGTCTAAAGATCGACCTCGCCCACCGTCCGGCCGGTTTCGAGCGCTTCGCGACCTTCCAGCCGACGTTCCTCTACGAGATCATCTGGAATCTGGCGTTGGCCGGCTTTCTCGTCTGGCTCGGGGCGCGGCGCAGGATCCGTGCCCCGGGCCTGTTCGCGCTGTACGTTGCCGGCTACTCGGCGTTTCGCATCTTCGAGGAGACGCTGCGCATCGACTACTCGAAGCACATCCTCGGCCTCCGGCTGAACTTCTGGGTAGCAGGGCTCCTGTGCCTGTTCGGCCTGGCCTGGTTCGTGGCGATCCAGAAGGGTTGGCGGGGCTCGCCGCTCGCCGGGCCCCGGGCCGAGCCAACAGGACGCC
>DATCNP010000174.1:0-18333 GCA_036565205.1 Solirubrobacteraceae bacterium
GCATGGTGCCGATCGCGCACGGCAACGATGGCGGCGGCTCGATCCGGATCCCCGCCTCCTGTTGCGGGCTGGTCGGGCTGAAACCGGCGCGCGGCCGGGTCTCGGTTGGCCCCGAATCCGGACAGAGCTTCCTGGTCAGCGACGGAGTCCTGACCCGGACGGTGGCCGACACGGCTCAGGTGCTGGACGTGCTCGCGGGCTACGAGCCCGGCGACGCGACCTGGGCGCCACCGGCCCCGGGGTGCTATGGCGAGCTGGCCTCGCAATCTCCGGGTCGGCTGCGGATCGGGCTGGCGATGAACATCCCGCTCGAGGGCGCACAACTGGATCCTGTCTGCGCGCAGGCCGCCCGCGACGCCGCGTCGGAGCTCGAGTCGCTCGGCCACGACGTCGAGGAGATCACGCCGCCGTGGTCCGACCTCGGACTGCTGCCGGACTTCACCCGCGCCTTTGGCCCGCAGGTCTCGATGGCCACGCTGATCGCGGGGCAGCTTGCCGGCCACGAGCCCACCGAGGCCGACGTCGAGCCGCTGACCTGGCTGCTGTGGGAGCACGCGCGCGCTACCAACACGCTCGAGATGCTGAGCTCGCTCGGCAGGCTCGAGGCGGCCGCGCGATCGATCGTCTCCTTCCTCCAGCCCCGGGACGCAGTCCTGACTCCGGCGCTCGCGCTGCGGCCCGTGCCGATCGGAGAGGTCAACGGGATGGGACCGGAGCCGTGGGAGCGCTACCGGCGCAGCGGCTTCTTCACGCCGTTCACGGCAATCGTCAATATCACCGGCCAGCCGGCGATCTCGCTGCCGCTATACCGCGGCGAGGACGGCCTTCCCACCGCGGTGCAGCTGATCGGCCGCCCGGCCCGCGAGGAGGTCCTGCTGGCGCTGGCGACGCAGCTCGAGCAGGCGCTCCCGTGGCGCGATCGCCGGCCGGAGCTGACTGGCGCACCGGTCTAGCTGGGCGTTTCAGCCCGCCCCCAGGACCGCCCGCATCCTCTGTGGCGTGACCCCGAGTCGCTCGGCGTCCGCCGTTCCGTGTCGCGAGACGAGCGGCACCTGGAGCAGTTCGGCCTCGTCCCAGGTCGCGAAAGCCGTCGGTCCCATCACGAGCTCGACCAGCCGCAGCACGCGCCGTGCGAGCGAAGCCGGGATCCCGACGATCGGGCGGCGACGGCGGGCGGATTGCAGCACGATCTGGACGATCTGACGCTGAGTCAGCGTCTCCGGCCCGGCCAGCTCGTAGCGTGATCCGATCGCCTCGGCGTCGAACCGCGCACCCGGCAGCGCCGCGAGCACGCATTCGGCCACGTCCTCTGACCAGATCGGCTGAAACGGCGCCTTGCCGTCGCCGGGGATCGCCATCACCGGCAGCAGCGCCATCCGCTCGAGCAGTCGCATGTACGGATCCCCGGGGGAGTAGACGATCGAGGGAGCGAAGATCGTGTGCTCGAGCGAGGACTCGATCACCGCGCGCTCGGCGATCGCCTTGGCGCGGATCAGCCGGGCTCGGCTGTGGGTCGACGCCCCGAGTACGGAGAAGAACACGAACCGCTTGACCCCGGCCCGCTCGGACGCGCGCACGAGCCGCCAGGTGGCCACCGCCGCCAGCTCCTCGATCGACCCGGTGGGCTGGTCGCGGATCACCGAAGCCAGGTGCACGACGGTATCCACGCCCCGTAGCGCGTGGCGGAACGAGAGCGGATCGGAGAGATCGCCGAGTGCGATCTGGACCCGCACCCGCTCGGCGCCGAGCCGCCGCGGATCGCGCACCAGGCACCGGACGGGGGTCCCGGAAGCGGTGAGCTCACGGAGCACGGCCCGCCCGACGGTTCCGGTGGCCCCGGTCAGCAGTAGCACCGGCGGGAGGCTACCGGCGAGCGCTTCCCTAGAATGCGCTGACCGTCGGCGGAGCCCGGCGGTTTATGGAATCGAACTAAGAGGTACCCGACACCAATGGCCTACGTGATCGCCGAGCCCTGCATCGGCACCAAGGACAATTCGTGCGTGGAGGTCTGTCCCGTCGACTGCATCCACCCGACGCCCGACGAGCCCGATTACGACAAGGTCGAGATGCTCTACATCGACCCAGAGGAATGCATCGATTGCGACGCGTGCGTCGAAGCGTGCCCGGTCGATGCCTGCTTCGCCGAGGACCAGCTCCCGGAGGAGTGGCAGAAGTACACCGAGCTGAACGCGAACTACTACGCGAAGTAGATAGGGAGATCAGGGCGCATGCGCCCTGATCCCGGGGCGCGCATGCGCGCCCCGGCGAGGCGGTGCATGCACCGCCTCGAACAGCTTCTAGGCCATCGGAAGCGACATGCCCCTCGGCTTGGGCGCCGCGGCGGGTGCCGGGTCCTGCATCACCGGGAGCTCGATCGGCGAGAGCGCGATCAGCCCGCGGGCGGCGTGGCGCAGTGCCTGCGCCGCCGGGTCATCCGGATCTGAGAAGACGAGCGGAGTCCCGGCGTCCGACTGCTCGCGCAGGGCCAGTGTCAGCGGCACCTTGCCGAGCAGCGGAACCTCGAGCTCCTCGGCCAGCAGCTGACCGCCGCCTTCGCCGAAGATCAGGAAGCGCTCGCCGGACGGGGTGACGAATCCGGACATGTTCTCGATCACACCGGCGATCTCGAGCTTCAGCTTGCTCGCCATCTCGGCTGACCGGCGCGCCACCTTCTGGGCGACCGGCTGTGGCGTCGTGACGATCACGAACTTGGCCTGCGGGAGCAGCTGAGCGAGCGTCATCGAGACGTCGCCGGTCCCCGGAGGCAGGTCGATCAGCAGAAAGTCGAGCTCGCCCCAGTCGACGTCCTCGAGGAACTGCTGGAGCGCCTTGTGGAGCATCGGGCCGCGCCACACGACGGCGGCGTCCTGCTCGACGAAGAAGCCGATCGACATCACCTTGATGCCATCGTGGGCCTCGATCGGGACCAGCTTCCTGGCCTCGTTGACCTGGGGGCGCTGGGCGCCGATGCCGAGCATGCGCGGCTGCGAGTAGCCCCAGACGTCGGCGTCGAGCACCCCGACCTGCTTGCCGTCTGCCGCCAGCGCCGCGGCGAGGTTGGCTGTAACGCTCGACTTGCCGACTCCGCCCTTGCCAGAGCCGACGCAGATCACGTTGCGGACCTGAGCCAGGGCGCCCTCGGGCAGCGCGCCGCGGCCCAGCTTGCGGCCGAGCGCCGTCTTCTCGTCGCCGGAGAGCACGTCGAAGCTCACGTTCACGGCGGTGACGCCGTCGAGCTCGCGCACCGAGCTGGCGACGCCGGTCTGGAAGTGGCTGCGGATCGGGCAGCCCGGGGTGGTCAGCGAGACCATCACGTCGATCACGCCGTTGTCGTGGATCTCGATCGAGCGCACCATCTCGAGCTCGACGATGTCCCGGCGCAGCTCGGGGTCGATCACTGATCGAAGGGCTTCGGTCACCTGGTCTCTTGTGGGCATGAGGTCCATTCTGGCAGAGTCGTTTCCAGCGACCTCAGGAGGCTGGGACGGTGAACAACCGAACGATGCCCGCAGCGGCGGTTTTCCCGGTTCTCGTCTACGACGACGTGCCTTCGGCTTCGCAGTGGCTATGCGACACATTCGGGTTCGCCCTTCTCTGGCATGCCGGGGAGCATCGCGCGGTGCTCGTGCTCGGCGACGGAGGCGTGATGCTCGGCGAGGCACGCGACGCCGCCCCGACCGAGCTCGGAGCGCCGGCGACGTTCGCCGGGCCGCGATCAGGCCCGGTCGCGCACTCGGTGATGGTCCGCGTCGAGGATGTCGACCGCCACTACGAGCACGCGCTTGCGCTCGGCGCGGACGTATCAGGTCCTCCCCGAGACTTCCCCTACGGCGAGCGCCAATACAACGCGACCGACATCGGCGGCCACCACTGGACGTTCTCGCAGTCGATCGCGGACGTCGCCCCGGAGGAGTGGGGTGGGACGTCGGGCCTCACCACCGGGGCCTGACCCGGTCGCGGGCGGCGCTCAGCCGAGCCGGGGGCCGATCTCCTCGCCGAGCAGCGCAACGGCATGCAGGTCGTCGCTCAGCAGGTGCTGGCACATCACTCGGCTCACCCCGGCCTCGGCCAGCGTCGAGAACTGGTCCGCCGCCTGCTCGACCGTTCCGACCACCCAGCCGTAGGGTGGATCTGAGACGAAGTCACTGTCGCCGGCACCCATCCATTCGGCGAGCCGGCGCGCCCGATCGGCGAGATCGGCGGCGTCCGCGCCCACCAGGACCCCGGTCATGACCGAGAACGGCATCGGCTCCCGCCCGACGCGCTCACAGGCCTGGTCGATCCGGCGCTTGCGCTCGCGGATGTCGTCCAGCGAGGCGAACACGGTGTTGTACTCGTCGGCGTAGCGCGCGGCCAGCGAGGCGCTGCGCGGGCCCGCGATGCCGCCCATGATCAGCGGCGGGTGCGGACGCTGCACGGGCTTGGGCTGGGCATCCAGGTCAACCAGCTCGTGGTGGGCGCCCCTGAACGTGAAGGGCGAGTCGCCCCAGCTGCCGAGCACGATCTGGAGCTGCTCCTCGAGGATGTCGATGCGCTCGCGCTGAGCGACGAACGGGAAACCGTACGCCGCATGCTCGCGCTCGTGCCAGCCGGCGCCGAGTCCGACCTCGATCCGGCCGTCGGAGATGCGATCCGCGGTCACCGCGAGCTTGGCCAGCCCCGACGGATGCCGGAAGGTCGCCGGCGAGACCAGCGTCCCGAGCCGGAGCGTCGATGTCACCGCCGCCAGCGCGTTGATCGTCGCCCACGCATCCAGCGAGCCGCGCTCGGGATGCCGGCCGTCGAGGTTCAGATAGTGGTCGGATCTGAACAGCGCCCGGATCCCGTGCTTCTCGCAGGCCTGGGCGAGATCGAGCCACTGCGGCCACGTGACGCCCTCCTGACCTTCAATCATCAAGCACAGTTCCACCGTCGAATGCCTCCGAGGTTGATCGTACTTCCGATCGGAGGATGCGGGCTGGGGCGCCGACCGCGCACTCCAGGCCGCGCGTGCGTTCAAACCGGGGTGCCGGCCGCGGGCCTGGCTCGGGGCCAACGGTACGCGGCCAAAGCGAGACCCCACGGGCCGAGCCCAAGCGAGACCCCACGGGCCGAGCCCAAGCGACACCCCACAGGCCGAGCCCAAGCGGGGCCCCCACAGGCCGAGCAGGTGTTACAAAAGGCACGCATGGCCCAGAGCGGCCGGAATCCGGCCATCACACGCCGCGGCTCGCGAGCGCGCCTCGCGCGCGGCCTGGAGTGGGCCGTTTCCGCGCCGCGCACGCCCGCAGCGCCGCTTAAGGACCGACGGGGCGCCACTTGCGTGACGCCCCGGCGGTTGAGGGAGGAGAGGTACTGCGTCCGCCGGCGAGGTTATGAGGCCGGCGAACCTGTCCCGCGACGCGGCGTCTCCTGAGCGCCGGGCGGGGGAAGTCGATTAGGCGCTAGCCGAGGCGGCCTTGCGCCTCGGAGACCAGCTTCTCGACGCGCGCGGTCAGCGTGCCCGGCTGGCGCCCGATGTCCTTGCCCACCGAACGCACCTCGCGCTCGATCCGGCGGCGGTTCTGCTTGACCGTCCGCTCGACGCGGTTACGGCGCTGGCGCAGCTCGCGCTCGAACTTCGTGCGCGTCCGGCGGACCTGACGCTCGAACCGGTTGCGGGCCGTGACGCCACGGCGCTCGAAGCGCTTGATCTCACGCTCGAGGCCGGTGCGTGAGCGGTACTTGGTGGCCAGGCCGCGGACCGTGGTGACGAGGTTGTCACGCGCGAGAAGGCTCGCGCCGACCGGCACCAGGAACGCGCGTTCGGCGATCACCTGGGCCTGCCCGACCGGGGTCCGGGGCTGTGTAGAAGTGGTTGTCGAGGCCGCGGACTTGCGCGCCGTGGACGTCGCTGTCTTGCGCGTGCCAGCCGTCTTGCGGGTCGATGTGGGCTTGCGCGCCCGGGTCTTTGTGGTGGTAGCCATCTTGTCGCTCACTCCGCTCCAGTAGTGGTTTCGATGTTAGCGGTTCGCATCTGGTTGATCGAACACATGTTTGTAAACCAGCGCGCTGGCTCGGTTACATTTATTTGGCCGTGAGCACCGCCCCGAGAACCCGCTATGCCCAGAGCGCAGAGGCGAGCATCGCCTACCAGGTCTCCGGCGAGGGCCCGATCGATCTGGTCACGATCAACGGCCCCGCCTCCCATCTGGAGGTGATGTGGGAGGAGCCCGGAACGGCGCGGAGTTTCCGGAAACTGGCCTCGTTCTCGCGGCTGATCCAGTTCGACCGGCGCGGGACCGGGCTCTCGGACGCGGTCTCGAGCCCGCCCACGCTGGAGCAGCAGATGGACGATCTCCAGGCGGTGCTGGCGGCGGTCGGCAGCGAGCGCACGGCCGTGTTGGGAGCCAGCGATCTCGGGCTCTCGGCCATGTTCGCCGCCACCTACCCCGACCAGGTCACGGCGCTCGTGCTCCAGGGAGTGGCCGCGGAGGGCCAGCACACCCTCGGCGGTGAGGCCCACGAGCTCATGCGCGCCGCGATCGACGGCAAATGGGGCGACGGGACGCTGGTCGAGCTTTACGCGCCGAGCCAGCTCGGCAACCGCGCGTTCGTCGACTGGTGGGGCAGGATGCAGCGCTCGGCGGTCAGCCCCGGGATGGCTCGTCAGCTGATGGAGATGACCGCCGCCACGCGCCTGCGTGCGCTGCTGCCGACGATCCGCGTCCCGACGCTCGTCGTCCATGCCTCGGGCGATCGGCTCGTGCCGGTCAAGTACGGGCGCGAGGTCGCGTCGCTGATCCCCGGTGCCCGCTTCATCGAGTATCCGAGCGAGGACGCCTACGGGTGGGCCGATGCGCAGGGTCTTGACTACATCGAGGAGTTCCTGACCGGCAAGCGGTCGGTGCCCGAGACCGATCGGGTGCTGGCCACCGTGCTGTTCACCGACATCGTCGGCTCGACCGAGCGGCTGGCCGAGCTCGGCGACGGGCGCTGGCGGGCGAAGCTGGACGAGCACAACCACGTCGTGCGCAGCGAGCTTGATCGCTGGCGCGGTCGCGAGATCAAGAACAGCGGCGACGGCTTCTTCGCCACCTTCGACGGTCCGGCCCGGGGCCTGCGGTGCGCGGCGGGCATCGTCGAGCGGGTGGCAGACGTCGGGCTGAGCGTCCGGGCCGGCCTTCACACCGGCGAGTGCGAGCTGCTGCCCGACGACGTCGCCGGGATGGCGGTCCACATCGGCGCCCGCGTGATGGACCAAGCGGGGCCGGGCGAGGTCCTGGTCTCGAGCACGGTCAAGGAACTGGTTGTGGGGTCCGGCCTGCGCTTCGTCGACCGGGGGATGCAGGCGCTCAAAGGGGTCCCCGACCCCTGGCACCTCTACGCGCTCGAGGGCTGAGGCAGCTCCTTCGGCCTCGTGCGGGCCAGCCACGCCGCGGGGTCCTTCAGCTCAGCCAGCGTCGGCAGCGCGTCGGGGCCGCTGAACACCCGCGTCAGCGCCGCCGCCCCGCCCTGACGCGCGATCGCGTCGAAGAAGAACTTGCCCTGTTGGTACTGACGCATCTTGAGCTCGAGCCCGAGCAGCTTGCCCAGCAGCCGCGAGAGCCCGGATTGCGACCTGCGCCGCCGATCGATCCCCTCCCGGAGCTTCGGCAGCGACGGCAGCAGGTCCGGAGCGACGGCGTCCATCACGTGCTCGGCGTGGCCCTCGATCACCGCCATCGTGGCCTGCACCCGGTCGAGCGTCTCACGCTCGGCGTCGTTGGCGACGAGCCCGATCAGATCCCCTGAGCGCACTGCACGACCCATCCGCCGCAGCTCCTCGCCGGTGGGCAGCCGGAGCTTGCGCTCGCGGTCGATCCGCAGCTCGGCGCTCTGCAGAAGTTGCTTGACCAGGCCCGAGAGGTGGCCGTGAAGCCACGGGACGCCGGAGAACTGGACGGCGTGCGTGACCTCGTGGAGCGCGACCCAGGTCATGAACTCGCTCTCCTCGGCGCCGAACGAGCTAACCGCCGCGCCCAGGTTCGGCAGCACGAACAGCAGTCGCGGCGGGTGCTCCACGGCCGGCTCGTCGAGCAGCACGAGCTCGTACTGGCCGAGCACCCGCTGGGCCAGGTAGCCGAGCAGCACGCCGACCTCGGCCGTGACCACGACTCCGGCCGCCAGCTGCATCGCCGGCTTCAGCGGTCCGAGCCCGCCGCCGGCCCGCTTGAGCACGGGGTCGAGCAGCGCGCGCATCGCCCGAACGTTGGTGGCGACCCATTCGCGCCGGCCGATGCCCTCGGGCGGGGGCAGCGGGCGCGTCGGCACGAGCCCGGTGTAGGCCACGACCCGTCGCTCGGACTCGGCGGCCAGCGCTGCCAGATCAGCGGCCGGCGCGGCCGCATCGCCGCTGCCGGCCACGTAGGCGGCGATCCGCTCGGCCAGGATCCAGTCGATCACGCCGGTATCCGCTCCAGCTCTCGCAGCGTCGCGGGCGAGCGTGCGGCCACCAGGTACGAGGAGGGGTTCGCGTCGAGCGGCGCCCCGAGCGGGTCCTCGCAATCCGTGAAGCTGATCAATCCGCCCGCCTCGCGCACGATGAGCTGACCCGCCGCGGCGTCGACGCCGCGACAGCGCCGCAGCGTCACGAGCCCGTCGAAGCGCGCCGCCGCCACCTGGCACAGCGAGGCGGCGATCGTCCCGATCGCGCGGAGCCGGTAGGCCGCGTCTACCAGCGAATCGATCGATGCGGCAACCCAGCGCGGATCCGCCGATTCGATTCCGAGCACCTCGAGCCGGCCATCACCTGCGCGCCGCTCGCCGAGCGCGGGATCGAGCGCCACTCCGTTGCACCACGCGCCCTCGCCACTGCGCGCCCACCACTCCTCCGAGGGCCCGAAGTCATAGACGTAGCCGAACACCACGTCCTCCATCGTCTCGCCGCGGGCCACCGCGACTGAAAGCGCGTGGTGCGAGATCCCCCGTTTGGCGTTCAGCGATCCGTCGATCGGGTCGACGATCACGCGCACGCCGCCGTCGCCGTAGTCGACATCGCCGCGCTCCTCGGACACGGCATGGAATCGGTAGCCGGCCTCCGAGAGCGCCTGCAACTCGTCCAGGACTACCGCTTCGGCCGACTGGTCGATCACCAGCGTCCGGTCTCCTCCGACTCCGCGGGAACCCGTCTCGATCGCTCGCTCAGCAGTCGTCGGAGCCCTGGCCAGGACGTGCTCCAGGCCGGTGACTGCGCGGCGGCAGGCGCCGAGCCAATCTGCATCCAGGGCCGAGCGAGTGGAGCTCATGTTCAACCTATGCTGTCAGAGTGAGTGAGAAGGGCGACCGGGGCGGGGAATCGAGCGGTCTCGTTCCCGCGCAGCGCGAAGCCGTCACACACCGCGGCGGCCCGCTGGTCGTGCTCGGCGGCGCCGGGACCGGCAAGACCCGCGTGATCGGCGAGCGGTTCCAGTGGCTCGTCGATCAGGGCACCCAGCCTGAGCGCCTCGCGGTGATCGCCCCTTCGGCCGGGCGCGCCAGGCTTCTGCGCGAGCGAATCGAGAGCGCGCTCGCGCGCGCCTACGAGCAGCTGTTCGTGCTGACCCCGGTCGAGCTCGCCGGCGTGGTGCTGGCCGACGCCGAGGGCGCCGATCCGCTCGAGTCGGTCCTCGGGCCAGGCGATCGGCTGGCGATGCTGGTCCAGCGGATCGATGAGCTATCGCTCCAGCACCACGACTTCGGTGGCAACGTGAATGCGCTCCTCGGTGGTTTCGTGCGCCGGATCGACCGCTGCAAAGCGGAGTTGATCGGGCCCGATGAGTATTGGGATTGGGCGGCCCGGCGCGAGGAGGGCGATGCGTCCCAGGCTGCGCTGGAGCGCGAGTTCGCCGAGGTCTACCGGACCCACGAGCGGATCCTGGGCGAGACCCGGGCGCGCGATGGCGGGGATCTGATCCGCGGCGCGATCCGTCTCGCCCGCGAGCAGCCGGGACACGCACGCCGATTCGACCAGATCCTGATCGACGACGCGCACGAGCTCGATCTCGCGCCGGCCACGCTCGCCCGGGCGCTGCCCGGCGAGGGCCTGACCGCAGCCGGCGACCCGAGCGCCGGCCTGCGGCGCTTCCGCGGCGCCGGCGCTGAGCGGATGCGGAGCTTCGAGGGGGCCGGCGTGCGCGTGATCAGGTTGCGCGCTTCGCTGCGCTGCCCGGAGCGCATCCTGCGCGCCGCCTCGGCCGTGCTCGACGCGGGCGCCGCGGCGGAGCGATCCGGCGGCGAGGTCGAGTTCTGGCGCTGCGCCAACGATCGCGCCCAGGCGCGGTCGGTGGCCGCGGACATCGAGCAGCTGATCGGACGCCAGGACGTCCGGCCGGGTCAGGTCGCGGTGATCGTGCCGGACGTCGCCCGCGAGGGTCAGGCGATCGGCGTTGCGCTCGAGGAACGGGCCGTGCCCCACCGGCTGATCGGCGAGGCGGCGTTCTTCCAGCGCGCCGAGATCCGCGACGTGCTGGCCTGGCTGAGGCTGCTGGCCGACCCGTCGGACGCCGGCGCGGTCGTCCGCGCGCTGGCAAGGCCGCCGATCGAGCTCCGTTCGGTCGACATCGCCCGCTGCACGCAGATCGCGCGACGGCGCAAGCTCGACATGGTCTCCGCGCTCGCCGCAGCGACCGAGTCGCCCCAGGTCCCGCCGGAGGCCCGCGAGCGGATCCGCGTGTTCCTGAAGCTCTACCGCGCGAGCGCCGCGGCGATCGACACGACCAGGCCGGACCTCTATGTCCACCGGTTGATCGACCGGCTGGGAGTGCGGCGCCAGCAGCTGTTCGCCGCCCACCCCGACGTAGTCGAGCGGCTCCGTGCGCTGGCCCAGCTGGGCGAGCTCGCGTCCGCCTACGTGCGCCGCTCGCCGCAGTCGACGCCGAGGGAGTTCGCCCGCTCGATTGCGGCCGTCGCCGACTTCGGCCTGCGCGAGCAGGAGGAGCCCGAGCCCTCGGGCGCAGCCAGCGTGCAGGTGCTGACTCGAGACGCTGCGGGCGGACTCGAGGCCGACTACGTGTACGCCGTCGGGCTGACGGCCCGCGTCGGGGGTCCCGCGCGGCCGATGATTCCCGACGCGCTGCTGGCCGAGGAGCTCCCGCCCGACGACGAGGAGAACCGCGAGCGTCTCGCCCGCCAGTCGCTCTACGTCGCGATCACCCGCGCGCGTCAACGCGTCGTGCTCGCCTACCCGAAGGCGAGCGACAGCGGCAGCGAGCTCCATCCCTCGCCGCTGGCCGAAGACGTCCTCACCGCCGTCGGCGGAGACTGGATCGAGAAGGAGGAGGAGCTGTTCGGCCCGGCCGAGGCGCTCCACTCGACCTACAGGCTGCTCCGCGACGAGTTGCTCGAGGGGACGATGCGAGCCGGCGGCCGGCTCGGAGAGCTGCGCTTCGACACTGACCTCGATGTCACGCACGCCGTGGTCAGATACCTGGAGCTGCTGAAGCTCGCTGCGCTGATCGCGCGACCCGACGGACAGAGCGTCGGCGAGTCGCTGCGCGACGTCAACTCGCGCATCCTCCAGGCCGTCACCTCCGAGCAGCGGGAGGTGTTCACCTCATCGGCGCTCGACGACTACCTGCTCGACACCGAGCGCGGTGCGCGGCTGCGCGCGCAGGCAGTCGCGGCGCGCGATGAGCCATCGCTCGAGCCGTTCCTGCCCAAGCGCGGCGATGGCGTCGTGCTGTCGGCCTCCGATATCAACACGTACCGGACCTGCCCGCTGAAATACAAGTTCGCCCGCGTGTTCAGGATCCCGCAGGAGCCGACGCTGCACCAGCGTTTCGGGATCCTCGTCCATCAGGTCCTGGAGCGCTTTCACGCCCACGACGGCAGCACCCTGGTCGACCTCCTCGGACTCCTCGACGCCGGCTGGCGTCGCGGCGGCTTCGGCGACTCCGAGGAAGAGCGCCAGCTCCGCGGCAAGGCCGCCGGGGCCCTGACGCGCTACCACGAGCGCTTTCAGTCCGAGCGCGCAAAGCCGGTGTGGTTCGAGCGCCAGTTCACGTTCAAGCTCGGGCCGCACCTGCTACGCGGGCGGGTCGATCGCGTCGACCTGCTTCCCGGGGGTGAGTACGAGCTGATCGACTACAAGACCGGCCGGCCCAAGAGCGCCGCTGCGCTGGCCGACGACGTGCAGCTCTCGCTCTATGCCGTCGGCGCGCGCGAGGCATGGCGGCTGGACGCATCACGGCAGGCCTACTACTACCTGCTCGACGACCAGAAGGTCGCCGTTCCCTCCGACGACGGCGACCGGGGCGAATGGGTGCGTGAAGTCGCCACCGAGGTCGCCGAGGGGATCCTGTCGCAGGGCTTCGAACCGACGCCCTCATTCGCGGCCTGCTCGCTGTGCGACTACCGACTCGTGTGCCCGGCGGCCGAGCGTTAGGGTGGCGAGGTGCTAACGAGACGTGAACTGCTCGCCGCGGGAGCCGGAGTCGGAGTCGGCGCGCTCGGTGCCGGAGGCGTACTCGATGCGCTCGCGAAGGTCGGTCCGCGCCGGCGCGGCCTCGGGGCGGTCGAGCACATCGTCGTCTTCATGCAGGAGAACCGCTCCTTCGACACCTACTTCGGGACGCTCCGCGGCGTGCGCGGCTTCGGCGACAAGCACGCGCTCGAGCTCCCGAGCGGCCGGTCGGTCTTCCACCAGCCCGATGCGCTCAACCCCGACGGCTTCGAGCTGCCCTTCCACCTCGACACGAAGCGCACCTCGGCCCAGTGCGTCGCCACGCTCTCGCACGCCTGGGCGGTCCAGCACGCGGCCTGGAACCACGGCCGGATGGACCGCTGGATCCCGGCCCATCGCGCTGCCGACGGGGCCAGCGGTCCGATGACGATGGGCTACTACACGCGCAAGGACCTCCCCTACTACTACGCGCTGGCCGACGCGTTCACGATCTGCGATCGCTACCACTGCTCGGTGATGGGCTCGACGAACCCCAACCGCCTGTATCTCTGGACCGGGACGGTCGATCCCGGCGGCCAGCGTGGCGGGCCGGTGATCGACAACTCCGAGACGCCGCCGTACCGGTGGACGACGTACCCCGAGCGCCTCCAGAAGGCCGGTGTCTCGTGGCGCATCTACCAGGAGCCCGACAACTTCGACGACAACGCGTTGGCCTGGTTCAAGCGCTTCCAGCAGGTGCCAAAGAGCTCGCCGCTCGCCGTCAACGGATTGATTCGTCGCTCGGCCGAGGCGTTCGCCGACGACGTCGCCCGCGATCGGCTCCCGCAGATCTCGTGGATCATCGCTCCGTCGACGTCCTCCGAGCACCCGCCCTTCACACCCGCCGCCGGGGCCGAGCTGACTGGCGGCTACCTGCGGGCGCTGGCCGAGCATCCGAAGGTCTGGCAGAAGACTGCGTTCTTTCTGGTCTACGACGAGAACGACGGATTCTTCGATCACGTGCGCCCGCCGACGCCGCCGAAGGGCACGCGCGACGAGTTCATCGGCGGCCTGCCCATCGGACTTGGTTTCCGCGTGCCGATGATCGTGATCTCCCCGTGGAGCACGGGCGGGTTCGTCTGCAGCCAGACCTTCGACCACACGTCGATCATCCGCTTCATGGAGCGGCGCTTCGGGGTCCGCGAGCCGAACATCAGCGCGTGGCGCCGGCGGACCTGTGGCGACTTGACTTCAGCCTTCGACTTCGATCAGCAGCCGCGGCGATTCCCCCATCTGCCCAACCCGGGCGGATCGAGTGCGACGGCGCTGCTGCAGGAGTGCGCGGCGTTGCCGGCGCCGGCTGTGCCGAAGCACCAAACGCTCCCCAAGCAGGAGCCCGGTACGCGCCCGCGCCGTCCCGCCCCGCGCTAGGGGCCGCCGGGTCCCGAAGAACCCTCGTCGCCGCGCTGGCGCAGGAAGCGCTGCAGGTCCCGGGCGATGGTCTCGCCTGACGGCAGCGGTCCAGGCTGCTCGCCGGCTTCCTCGCTGGCCGCCTGCTCGAGACGTTCGACGAAGGCCTGAACGTCCGGATCGCTCTGCACCGCGACGTTGACCTGGCGGTCGTAGTCCGACGAGGCGTCCTCGAGGTCGGATCCGTCGACCGCCACGCCGACGAGGCCCTCGAGCTTGCGCACGAGCGCCAGCGCCGCCTTGGGGTTCGGGGTGGCGGCGATGTAGTGCGGAACCGCCGCCCACAGGCTCGCCGAGGGCAGGCCGGCCTGCTGGCAGGCGGCATGGAGGATGCCGACGATTCCGGTCGGTCCCTCGTACGAAGACGGCGCGAGTCCCAGCCGGGCGACCAGCGCCGGGTCCGAGGTGAGCCCCGTCACCGAGACCGGACGGGTGTGGGGAACGTCCGCGAGCAGCGCCCCGAGCGTCACGACAAGCTGCGTCCCGAGGACCTCGGCGAGCTCCACGATCAGCTCGCAGAAGGTTCGCCATCGGAACGATGGCTCGCTCCCGGAGAGCAGGATCAGGTCTCGTGGGGCACGGGGAACCCGGGCCTCGAACAGCTCGACCGCGGGCCAGACGATCTCCCGCGCCTGGCCGTCGACCATCTTCACGCGCGGCCGCGTGGCCTGGAAGTCGTAGAACTCCTCGGGGTCGATCGTCGCGAAGCGCTTGGCGCCGAGCGCGCCGCCGACGAAGGTGATCGCGCTCGAGGCGGCGTCGGCGGCGTCGTTCCAGCCCTTGAACGCGCAGATCAGGGCCGGAGCACGAAGCCCATCGGGCCGATGCTCCCATTGCAGCGGCTGCATCCGGACCACCGTACATGATGGCGATATGAGCCCAACGCAGGTAACGATGGGGGCGGTGAGCACGCTGCGCCCGGGTCACGACGTGACCGGAGTGTTCGCCTGCACGCGAAAGGACCGTCTGATGACCCGCACGGGGGCGCCGTACCTCGCGCTCGAGCTACGGGATCGGAGCGGGACGGTAACCGCGCGCGCGTTTCAGGACGCCGATTCTCTCGCCGGTCGATTCGAGCGTGGGGACCTCGTCAACGTCGCCGGCCGCGTCGAGCGCTTCCGTGACGAGCTCGTCGTCGAGATCGTCGAGATCCAGCGCGTGGCGGCCTCGGACGAGCTCGATCCCGCGCAGTTCCTGCCCTCGGCCTACCGCGATCTCGACGAGCTGGACGGCTTCCTCGAGCATCTCGCGAGCGAGGTCTACGACAGTCGATACCGGGAGCTGCTCGATGCGCTGCTGGCCGATGATTCGCTGCGGCGGGACTGGCGCCGGGCGCCCTGCACGCGCGCCGGGCACCACGCGTACCTCGGCGGCCTGCTCGAGCACACGGTCGCGGTGACGACGCTCGCGCACGAGCTCTGCCAGCTGCATCCGCGGCTCAACTCCGACCTGCTGCTGACCGCGGCACTCACTCACGACCTCGGGCGCACACGCGAGTTCACCTACGGCGCGGAGATCGGCCTGACCGAGGAGGGCCGACTGCTCGGGCATCTCGCGATCGGACAGCGGTTGATCTCCGAACGCTCGGGCGGCCTCGACGAGGAACGGCGCCTGGCGCTGCTGCACTGCGTGCTCTGCCACCACGGCACCTCCGCGGCTCCCGGCGGTCGGTTCGCCTCGGCCGAGGCGCTCGCACTCTTCCGGTGCAACGCACTCGACGCGAGCGTCAAGGGCGCTCTGGAGCATGGCCTCCCCCACTGAGCGGGGCGGCCTGGCGCAAGCCCGCGCGCTCGACGAGGCCGACCCGCTGCGCGCGTTCCGCGACCGGTTTCTGATCGCGGACGACGAGCTGGTCTACCTCGACGGGAACTCACTCGGCCGCCTGCCCCTGGACACGGAGGCCCGGCTGGCGCAGGTGGCCGCGCACCAGTGGGGGGAGCGACTGATCCGTGCTTGGGGCGAACGCTGGATGGAGCTCCCTGAGCGACTCGGGGATCGCCTCGGAAGCGCGCTCCTGGGTGCCGCTCCGGGCCAGGTGGCGGTGGCCGATTCGACCACCGTGTGTCTGTACAAGCTGGCCAGCGCCGCGCTCGCCGCGCGGGCCGACCGACGCGAGATCGTCACCGACCGCGACAACTTTCCCACCGACCGCTACGTACTCGAGGGCCTCGCCGCCGAGCGAGGTCTGACGATCCGCTGGATCGAGGCGGACTCACGGGCCGGGCCGAGCCCCGAGGACGTGGCGGCCGTGACGAACGAGAACACCGCACTTGTGTGCCTGTCGCACGTCTCCTACAAGTCGGCCTTCATCCTTGACCTGGCCGAGATCACGCGGGTGGCCCACGGTGCCGGCGCGCTCACGATCTGGGATCTGTGCCACAGCGTCGGCGCGGTGCCGGTGTCACTCGACGAGGACGCTGTCGACCTCGCCGTCGGATGCACGTACAAGTACCTCAACGGAGGGCCGGGAGCGCCGGCGTTCCTGTACGTGCGCTCCGAGCACCAGGGTCGGCTGCGCCAGCCAATCTGGGGCTGGCTCGGCCGACGGGAGCCGTTCGAGATGGCACAGGGGTTCGAGCCGGGGGAGGGGATCTCGGCGATGCGCTCGGGTACTCCGCCGATCCTCTCGCTGATTGGCGTCGAGGCCGGGGTCGAGCTCGTGATCGAGGCTGGCATCGATGCCATCCGCGCGAAGGGGATCGCGCTCACGCAGAACGTGATCGACCTCGCCGATCGTCTGCTCTCGCCGCTCGGGGTCGAGGTCGGCTCGCCGAGGGACGCCCGCCGCCGGGGCGCCCACGTCGCGCTCGTTCACCCCGACGCCCGGCAGCTCTCGGCCCGGTTGATCGCCGGAGGCGTGATCGTCGACTTCCGCGCCCCGGACGTGATCAGGGTCGGCCTCTCGCCGCTCAGCACCAGCTTCACCGAGGCGTGGCGAGGGATCGAGCGGTTGCGGGAGCTGCTCTCGGGCGGTTAGCCGTCCGCCCCCGACCGCCGTCCAGCGTCGCTCGCCACCGTAGGATCACCAGCGGCGCGGCACGGGTCTGGTGGCCCATCCGGTCTTCAAAACCGGCAGGGCCGGGCAACCCCCGGCTTGGAAGGTTCGATTCCTTCGCCGCGTCGTAAAGGCAAATTCGTCGTATAGCAGGGAAGGTCGACTGTCTTTGCGCCGCAAGGGCGACCGGCTCCGGTGGGTCAACGCGGGCCAGCGCGGGCCCTCACGTCGGCCCCGTCGTTCCCCCAGCCGTTCCCCCGAGCGCATGCGTTGGACAGCGAAGACGGCGACCGGAAGTCCGGTCAAAAAGCGGCGTTGTGGGATCCGTTTAGGGCGCACCTGGGGTGCACCAGGATGTGAGTGGGCACTTTCCAACCGTCACGGAGCCGTTCATTGGGGCGGTGAGCAGCGTTGAGCGACCGGCGCACGTGGCTGGATGAGTGGTGCCCGTACTGCTGGTCGCCGGCCGGCGCTCGGTGCCGACTGCAGCGGTACTCGTCGCGGAGGCGCTCGGCGGATCCTTCGGCGATCATGCATGTCGCCCGTGGCTGGCGCGGACGGCCGTGCCCGAGCTGTCGGGCGCTGGCGGGCGAGCCGTGTCATACGCCCTCCGGTCGTGAGGCTGCCCGGCCGCATGAGGCTCGGCTGCGCCCCGGTCGCGGCGAGTTGGTGGCTCGCCAGGCTGTCTGGGAGGAGCTCGAGCGACGGGACACCACGATCGCGGTAGTCCCATTCTCGGGTCGCGCTCGCGAAGGGGGCCGGACGGGAACGATCACGCTCAGTGTCCTAAGAGGCGATGACCTCGTCATTGAAGAGCTCTGGAGCGGCCGTGAGCTGGCCTACGCGCTTGAGGGGCCGGTCTGGGATCGGTACGCCGGGTTCGCTGGGCATCCGCTTATCAGGGGCACGGTCACCTGGACGCTTACGGACCGGCGCATACGGATCGCCGGTCGGCGCGGCCAGACAGCTTTCGAGGAAACGCTCGCGTGAACCGGAACCCAACTCTCAGCGGCACGCCTTGGACGGCCGACGCGCCGGCTTCGACAGCGCGTGCCATCAGCGCGGAGCATTCCCCGAACGCAACGTGCTGTCCGAACCCATTGACTAGCGCGACCCTCGCCGAGATCGTGTCGCCGAGCCGAGGGCCGCCGCGCTGTACCTCAGAGACGAGAAAGACCGGGTAGCCGCCCGGTCTTTCAAAACATAGGCGCCGTCAGCGCCGCACACAAATCAGTAAGCCAAGTGTAGCCGGATTGCGGACGGAAAACGCGACCGGCGTGTCGCTTTGCGCTCGCTTGTCCTCGTTGAGATCCGTCGCGAGCCCCGCCCTCTGTTCGGGGTTGGCGATGGCTTTCAGCCACATCAACCTCGACGCGCCGGGCATCCCCCCAGGCCCCAGCGATATCTGTCCGTGCGGGTCGGGGCGGAAGACCAAGCGTTGTTGCACGGTGGACCGCTGGCGGTTTCTGCCGCTGCGCGGCCGCCATCCCGGCGTCACCCCGTACGACCC
>DATCNP010000175.1:0-6124 GCA_036565205.1 Solirubrobacteraceae bacterium
AGTCAGGCCTTCGCGGTGTCGCCGCCGTGGATGCAGCACATGATGGGCCAGTCTCCGCCTGAGATGCAACGGATGATGCAGACGCCCCAGATGCGTCAGATGATGACTGACCCAACGCCAGGGATGGACCGGATGATGAATGCGCCCGGGATGGAGGAGTCGATGCAGAGGGCTCCTCAGGGAATGGAGCAGATGATGCAGTTGCCGGGAATGCAGGGGATGATGAACGGCGGTGGGAGCGGCCACTGATTCTCGTCCTCGCCAGCGGCGTTTGCTCGTCCTCCTGGTCGTCGCTGGCGCCGTTGTTGTCGGGGCCTTCCTCGGCCTGCTGCTGCGCTCGTCGGACGACTCCGCCGCGCCGCAGCTTCACGGAGCGCGGCTTACGCTCGTGCCTGCGGCGCGGCGCAAGCCGCTTCCGGATCTGCACGGGCCGGCGCTGACGCCGCCCCCTCCGACGATCAGGCTCGGCGCCTTGCGCGGCCGCCCGGCCTTCATCGATGTCTGGGCCTCGTGGTGTGTGCCGTGTCGCGAGGAGGCGCCAATGATTGCTCGTCTCTGGCGACGCTACGGCGGCCAGGTGCGGTTCCTCGGCATCGACGTCGAAGACTCGCGCGGCTCAGCACGGGCGTTCATGCGCCGCTACGGCCTGGGGTACCCGAGCGTCTTCGACCGCACGGCGTCGATGGCCGGCAGGCTCGGCTTCTTCGGCCTACCGACCGCTTATCTCGTCGATTACCGCGGCCACGTCGCCGCGAGGCTGATCGGCAAGCAGCGCGAGGTGACGTTTGCAAGCGGGCTCGCGGCTGTCGTCGGCGAGGCCAAAGGTGCGGGGTAACTGCGCGCTGTCGCGAACATCCGTCTGAAGCAGCGGCGCAACTGTCGCGAGCTTCTTCGCGCGCGCTAAGGCTGTTCGACAAAGAGCGAGCCGCCGAGCTTGTTCGCATCGAACGAGAACCCCGCCATGATCGCCAGTGACCGCTGCACTTCGGCGTTTCCACGGGCGATGAGCCGCCGGGTCCGCGCCCCGTGAAGTCTTCGAGCGACGCCGCCCCGCGTCGCCGCCGCGAGCGCGAGCGCGTAGGTCCGCTGAGCTCGTCGCGCGACCGCGAGTGCCGTCTTTAGCTGGTTGGTCAGTCGTCGCAGGTCTGGCCGTTGTGGCAGCCGGAGGGAGGCTGCGTCGAGGGAACGAGCGAGACGCACGAACGTTTGCTCCGACCTGTCAACCCGACGCCGGAGCGCTGTTTCAGGGGTACTCGGCAAGCCGTGTGCGAAGGCGCTGTCTACCCGGATCGTGTGCATCCAGGTGACGACGATGGGCACGACCGTCTCCTGCCAGCGCTGGAAGTCGGCGCGAGCGGCTGCAGCTGAGGCGCCGCCCTGGCTTCCTGCGAGAGGGTGAATTGCGCGAACGATCTGGGAGGCAACGGCCGCGGCAATGAAGACCGCCAGCACGAAGCTGATGGTCGGAAGCGCCGTCGTCGCCGACCACAGTGAGCGATCACGGCGACGACGAAAGGCGGCGGCTGCGCCAGCGACGATGTGTGCGCCGACAGCGGCTCCGACTCCGACGGCCAGGACGACCAGGAGACGGTGTGTGCTCGTGTAGCCGTGGCGGGGGCGAAGCAGGGTCGCGAAGGCGACCGCGTCGAGCACGACTACGAGCACGAAGGCGGCGGCACGTGCGCGGTCGCCGAAGTGGGCTGGTCCGTTCCTGATCTGGCCTGCCGTAGCTCGTCGGTCGTCGCCTTGCATGGCCAACCGACCGTGGTCGCGCCGCCATGCTGGCTTCAAAGTGCGCAGCCGAGTCACGGTTCGCCCGGATAAGACCGTAGCTGCGTCACCGACGGGAGTCGACTTGAGCTGACCTCGAACACGTCCCACATTCCCATCAGCTCGTGCTCGGGGACGAGACAGGCAATTCGGTAGCTGCCGGGCCGGCTCGCAGTGAACGAGAAGCTGGCGGCGCGGCCGGCCGGGAGACCGATCTGCGGATCCGGGGTGGCCGCACCGGCGAAAACTGGTGCTGTTGCGTTTGTGCCGTTCACGATCGCGCACGAGTGGCGACGACCCGAGACGTTGTTCAGGCAGCGAACGGTGACGCGCCAACCGCGTGGCACCTGAACGAGAACCTCACCCCGTCCGTAGCCGTTGAAATTGAAGCCGTTGAAAGCGTTGGTAGCGCCCGGAGTGAGCGTGAGCGTCACGCTCTTGTTGCGAAGGCTGTAGGAAAGCCACCGATCAAGCGGCGTGCTCTTTCGTGCTGAGCCTCCGCAGCCGCTGATGGCAACCGCCGCTAGAACGAAGACGACCGCACTCCAGCGCCCCCGCCTCGCCGTCGCGGAAACTCGCGCCGCCCGCAAGAGGAGGTCGCGATCCTGCGAAGCGCGGAGGAGCAATCTCTTTCGTCGCATCCTGAGCAGTGCGCTAACGCCGTCGACCGCCTCGCCGCCGCTTTCTCACCGCCTCGGCACTGCCGGCTTGTCTGCTCCCAGTCGAGGCGAGTGCTGCCCACGAGCGCATGGTGTGAGATTACAGTCGACAGCAACTACAATCGTGAAGTAACTTCCGGAGTTGACCCTAAAGGAGGGGCAGGGGCGAAGGCTGGTGGCAAGGAGTACGGTGATCGCCGCTGCCATGGTCGGCGCTCTGATCGGCGCGGTCGTCGGAGTTGTGCTTGCGGCACGAGCGCATACCGCTCGCCCGGTCGCGCAGCCGCCAGCGCCCCCGCTCGTTCAAGCCGGGCCGCGCCATCTCGAGGCGCAGGCGGTCTGGCCGGCGCACACACGGCGCGCGCCCGACTTCCAGCTACGAGATCAAGCGAACCGGCCGTTCTCGCTTCGCTCGCAACGCGGCCGCGTCATCCTGCTCACCTTCCTCGATTCGCGCTGCAAGAAGGCCTGCCCGATCGAAGGACGGCTCGTCGGCGACATTCAACGGACGTTTCCACCCAAGCGCCGACCGGCACTCGTCGTCGTTGACATCAATCCCTGGGCCGACACCGCAGCGAGTACGAAAGCAGCGGCGCGCCGATGGCGCTTTACGAAACCCTGGTACTGGGCTCGGGGGCGACCGCCCGAGCTCGCCGGGGTTTGGCACAAGTACCAGATCGACGTCCAGCGTGCGCAGGCGGAGATCAATCACAGCACCGCCGTCTACGTGCTCGATCAATCTGGCTACGAGCGAATGGGATACCTATTTCCGTTCACCGTCCGCGCGGTCTCCTGGGCGGTGCGCGTGCTCGAGCGCTCGTAGCTGTTTAGTTACCGGCCCACATACGGCGGCTTGATGGTGAGCCGGCTATTGAAGCTGCTGTAGCGGTGGTGCATGAAGTGCGCGGCCGCGGTCATGCGCAGGTCGAGCGTGCGCAGCGTCGTCTTGTCGACGGCGATCGTGAAGAAGGCCGGGATGTGCAGGTCGTAGAAGGAGACGAGCCAGGCCGAGCGTCCGCCGACGCGCGTCGTGCCGATCACATGTGCGTCGGACGCTGACGTCCAGAACGGCGCCGGCTGTTGCAGAGGCGTTTGCGAGGAGCGCTGCCACTTGCCGCCGCGGTCGCGGTCCCAGCGCCGGTCGCCGATGATGATCGCCTCCGGGCCGCCGGCGATCTGGTAGGCGAGCCGATTCGGAGCGGCGGCTTCGTAGGTCGTGTTGAGGACGTTGGCCGGACTCGAAGCGAGCCGCTCGTGGGTGACGAGCGTTAGGAGCCGGCGAAAGACGTGCGTCGCCCGAGCGACAAGGGTGGCTGCGCCCGGCGGCGGCCAACGCTCCGGCAGCGAGAAGCGGAGAGTCGACGGGGAATGCCCGCGACCGCTGATGCTGAGCGTGACCGTCAAGGGTGTCCCCGATGCAGGCACGTTCGTCCGGTAGCAGCCGCTGCCGCAGGCAAGCGCCTTCCCGCTCGTCTCGCCGGCTGTCGTGCGGACGCGGAAGACGAGATCGAGACCGCCCAGTCCGTTCCCGTCGGGTCCGAGCACCGTCGCCTGCAGCGCCAGTTGTCGCCCTGCGGTGACAGCGAGGCCGACGGCGAGATCGCCGTCCTCCTGGCCGAGCACGACGGAGTCTGGAGGAGGTGGCGTCACAGCGGTCGGCGCAACGGTCGAGGGCGCCGCTGAAGGTTGGGTCGTCGTGCGGCGGCCGTAGCGGAAAGTGCGGAAGATGCGGTGGCCGGGGTCGATGATCAGTTCTCTGCGCAACCGGTAGCGCCGGTCGACCCAGATCCGGTACCAGATGTTCGAGCCAGGGACGGCGAAGACAAACTGCGTCGACCCATTGCGCGTGCCGAGGGAGTGGACGTCGACGGCGCCGCCGCCGAAGACCTCCGTCTGCATGAACTGCCGTCCGCTCAGTGAGTAAGCGGCTTGCGGCGTCCTGCTGCCAGGGCCGCTCGTCACCTGCTCGGTGAGCGACAGCGAGGGCAGCGCTCGCATCTTCGCCCCGACGCGCCGGACGAGCGCCGGCCGCTCCGGCGCTAGCGGCCAGGGAAGGGCGAAGCGCACTTCACCGCCTTTCCACTTGTTCGACGAGACCCTCGCCGTCACCACCGTGACGCCCGGTCTGAGCGGGAAGCGAATCGAGAAGCAGCCGCTGCCACAGGGCCGCGGGTAGAGATCGGCGGAGGTCCCGTCCGGGCGGCGCGCCTCGGCGCTCAGCTTCAGTTTGCCTGGCGGCTGGCTGCCGGGCGGGAGGACGGTGAACTGCAGCTCGCGTGCGCCGGCGGTGACCGCGACGACGAGCTGTCCGGCTAGATCGGCGAGCCGCAGCGCCGGGCCGGCGACGGGGGGCGGGCCGAGCGCGCTCGTCGCGGCGGAGGCTCGAGCCGACGCTCGCGGCGGAGCGGCATTGACCAGCACCGCTGCGACGATCAGGACAACCGCGAGGGTGGTCGCCTCGGTCAGCGTCAACCGGCGCAAAAGCGGCAGCCGCGGATGGGGGTTGGCCGGTAGGGCCTGCTGCCGCGCGACCAACGCGACGAGCAGCGCGACGCCGATCAGCCCCGATTTGACCAGCAGCGTCTGGCCATAGCCGCTAGAGAAAACGGCTCCGACGGAGCGGAACTCGGGAATGGCGGTTAGAACGCCGGTCGCCAGGACGACGAGCACAGTCGGCAGAGCGAAGCGCGAGTAACGGCGAGCGCCGTCGACGAGCGCTGGACGCGGGGCGTCGGCGCGAGCGACGATGACGACGAGATGAGCCAGCGCGCCGAGCCAGATGGCGACGGCAGCGAGATGGAGCGAGTCGGCGGCGACGGCCCAGCCGTAACCAGAGGTGCCGGAATGGCCGCGGTCGGCGTTGAGGATGACAGCGGCGAAGATCGGCACGATCGCCGTGACCCGCAGCCAGCGCAGCCGCGTGAGCACGCCCGAGATGGCCAGGGCGATGACGGTCGCGAGCGTCAACTTGCCCGGCCGTGTCCCGAGCACGTCGGCCAGGGCGCCCCCGTGCAAGCCAGAAATCAAGCCGCCGCCACGCTGGTTTGCGGCGAGAAGGACGAGCGCCGAGAGGCCGCCGGCGGCGGCCAGAGCCAGCCCGGCCGCGACCGGTGCCGCGGCGACCGTCGTCCGCGCCGGGGTGCGATGCCAGACGACGCGCTCGCTGACAAGGCCACCGAGAGCGAGGGCAAGGCCGATGAAGAGCAGCCAGCTTGCAACAACCTCCGACCACGACGTTCCCTGCGATTGGCTACTGATCGAAGGGAGCACGCCGGCGGAGCGGACGGCAAAGGCGAACTCGCCTAGCGAGATGTGGCCGTCGTCGGAGAGGACGCGCCAGTGGACGACGAAGACGCCGCGCAGGCTCGCCGGAAGCGGCTGGAGCACCCGTGCCGACTCGCTCGTGGGCGCCGGCAGCTCGACGTTCGCGCCGCCGATACGACGCAGACTCAACTGCTCGCTGCTGCGGACGAATGGCTCGCTGAAGTAGAGCGTCAACGCCGCGGGTTCCTTGGTCAGGCGCGCGCCGGCTGCGGGATCCGAGCGGATCAGGAACGAGTGCGCGCCAGCAGGCGCAGAAGCAGCAAGGGCAACGAGCGTCACTGCCGCGACAGCGACAAGGCCACGTCTCAGGCGCGGCGAAGGAACGAAGGTGCCCATCTCCTACTGAGCTATAGTAGTTAGCGCATGGCCCA
>DATCNP010000176.1:0-9990 GCA_036565205.1 Solirubrobacteraceae bacterium
CCGCGGCGCCAAGCCGGTCAGCGTCGCCGCGCTCGAGTGGCTCGATCCGCCGTTCGCCGCCGGGCACTGGACACCGCAGCTGATCGACTACGCCGGCGGCCACGACGTGCTCGGGTTCGCCGGCGAGCACTCCGAGGAGCGGAGCTGGGAGGAGGTGGCAGCTGCCCGGCCGGACGTTGTCGTGGTTATGCCGTGCGGCTACGACGCGGAGATCGCCCACCGCGAGGCGGAGATGCACCTCGAGGAGCTGGCGGCGATCGGCGCCGGAGAGGTCGTCGCGGTCGACGCCGCGTCGTACTTCTCGCGCCCCGGACCGCGAATTGTCGATGGGCTCGAGCTGCTGGCCCACATCCTGCACCCGGACCGCGTGCCGACGGCGCCAGGCGAGGCGCTGACCGTCGAGCTCTGACGGCGGCTAGCCGAAGCCGACGCCGTTGGGCGCCAGGCCGGCGCTCCCGGCGACGGCGATCGCGCCGGCGACGCTGATCGCGCCGACGATCACGCAACCGAGAATCGCCGCAGCCTGCATCCGACGGCGCTCGCCCAGCTCGACGATCAGCCACCCGGTGATCATGCCGCCCACGAGCCCACCGAGGTGCCCCCCGATCGAGATCCCGGCGACGCTCAGCGAGAACACGACGTTGATCGCCAGCGTCAACCCGAGGCCGCTCTGCCAGATCGAGATCCCGCGCGCTCGTGCGACCACGATCAGGGCACCGAGCACGCCGAAGCATGCGCCCGAGGCGCCGATCGTCGGCGACCCGGGCTGGAACAGCAGGGCGCCGAACGAACCGGCCAGGAGCGAGGCGCCGTACACCGCGAGGAAGTTGATGCGCCCGATGGCGGGCTCGAGCATCCGCCCCATGACGAACAGGAAAAACATGTTGAACACGATGTGCAGCAGGCCATCGTGGAGGAACCCGGCCGTGACCAGGCGCCAGTACTCGTGATTCTGGGCGATGTACGGGCCGAGGAGGAAGCCCTTGTCGAAGATCGTGCCCCCGCCTCCGCCACCGAGCGGCGCCCCCGTGGCCGTCTCGGCGAAGAAGACGATCACGTTGATCGCGATCAGGATCTCGGTGACCGTCGGCACCGACGTGCGTGAGCGGATCGTCTTGACCTTGGTGCGGTCACGCGCGCACTCTGGGCAGCGCATCCCGACCGGCGTCGGCGTCATGCAGTCCGGGCAGATCGGTCTCCCACACGACGAGCACGAAACGCCGGTCTGACGCGATGGGTGGCGGTAGCAGACTGCCATGAGCTGACCGTATCAGCGGGACTTGCTCGACCCGCAAGGGTGCAACGGCCTATCTTTCGCGCCGGAGTCGCCTGGCCTCTTCGGCGAAATCGTGCACCGTGCGCTCGGCGAGCTGAAAAAGGTTCGCCGACTGCTGGCGGCGCGAGCGATGGCGCCCGCGGACGCGCAGGGCGACCAGCGCTGTTCCGGCCCCGGCGCCGACGACCACCGCCGCGGCGGGCCGAACCCAGTTGCGCGGATCGCGCATCGAGGAGAGCTCCCAGGACTCGAGCTCGTCCTGAGCCAGCTCGGTCAGGTTGACCAGAGTCAGCTCCATTCGCGCGGCGAGGTCCGCCGGAGGCTCGACCGGGGCGAGCGCCTCGCGCAGGAGCGCCTCGAACTCAGCCGCACCGGCGCTCATCCGGCGTCCTTGACCGTCGGGCTGGGCTCGAGCTCGAGTGCTCCGCTGCCGTTTTCGGACACGATGCCCTCGAGCTGCCGGATCGCGCGATGCAGGAGCACCTTGGTCGCACCGTCGGTACGGCCGAGCGCCCTCGCGATCTCGCGGTTGTCCATCCCAAGCGCGAAGCGCATGATCAGGGCTTCACGACGGTCGTCCGGCAGCCGGGTCACCCCCTCGAGGATCGACTTCAGCTCCTCGCGGCCCTCGACCAGGGACTCGGTGGTGTGTGGCGCGGAGATCATGCCGGCGTCCTCGATCGTGGACTGCGGCTTGCGTGACCGGTCGCGGTAGAAGTTCGCCGCCAGGTTGTGGGCGATCCGGATGAGCCATGGCCGCAGCGGCCGCCCGTGGGACTCGCCCAGCGCGCGTTCGAAGTGACGGTAGGCCTGCAGGAACGTCTGCTCGGTGAGGTCCTCGGCGTCGTGGTGGTTGCCGACCCGGTAGTAGCTGTAGGAGTAGACGTCGCGAAGATGGGCCCGGTAAAGCTCCGTGAAGCGCGCATCCAGCTCGGACTTGCTTTGAGGTACTTCGGCCACCGCATGTGGAGCGTACCCCGAGCCGCGTTCCCGAAGTCAAGCTGCTCGGATCGGTCGCGCCCGCTTGGGGCGCGCCGGCTCGGTCACCGTCTCCGCCCAACGCGCCGGGTCGATCCGTCCCTCGACGAGCGCGGCGAGGCTGTCGAGCGCCGGCGCATCGAGATGCGCGTCGCGAGCTGCGCTTGCCAGCATCGGGACCGAGTCGACGGCTTCGGCCGCCTGGCCCAGCACGTGGCCTATCTCGCTCGCCGGGATGCCCTGGGCCAGGAGCTCTCCGGCGCGGCGGTTGCGCGACCCCGCGGCGACGACGCTGGCGACGAGGTCGCCCGCCCCGGCCAGTCCGGCGAAGGTCTCCGGGCGCCCACCGCGCAGGCGTGCCAGCGCATCGACCTCGGCGAACACCTTCCCGGCCGCGGCGCCGGCGACGTTCGGACCCGCAGCCGAGGCGGCCGCCGCCGCGAGCACGGCGGCGTTCTTCGCGCAGCCGGCGAGCTCGACGCCGGTCACGTCGGTGGTGGTAGAGACATCCAGCGAGGCGGCCTTGAGCGCATCGGCGAGCTGCTTGGCGAACCCGTGGTCGAGCGACGCGAGCACGACCGAGGCGCCGTGCTCGAGGACCTCTGCGGCGTGCGCCGGTCCGCCGAGGATCGCCACCGCGCGCGCCTTGCAGCGCTCAGAGGCGAAAGCCGACGGGAGCGTTCCCAGCGGCGGCACCAGTCCCTTTGAGACGACCAGCACTCCGACCCGGCTCGAGATCTTCTCGCCGTGCGCTGCCATCACCGCGGGCAGCGCCCTGGCCGGAACCGCGAGGCACACCAGGTCGTGGCCGCCGAGCTCGAGCTCCGCGGCACGGTGAACGTGGATCGACGGCGGGAGCTCGATCCCGGGGAGGTAGCGTGAGTTCTCTCGCGAGCTCTGAAGCGCAGCGGCCTGCTCGTGCGTGCGGCAGCCCAGATCGACTTCGAACCCCGCGCGCGCGAAACAGACGGCGAGGCTCGTTCCCCAGCTGCCGGCGCCGATGACCGCCGCGCGGCGAATCGGGGGCAGCCCGCCGAGCCACTCCCACTGGAGCATCACGCACGGCCAGATCCGGTCGGTGACAGCGGCGGCGAGCGCGCGGGAGGGATCCTCGACGATCGGGAAGGTCAGCGGCCGGCCGGCGCGGATGCGAACCTTGTGCGGGCGGATCCGCCACCCCCGCCTGATCGCCTCAGTTCCGATCACGGCGATCGGAACCACCGGCGCTCCGGTCTCGAGCGCCAGCCGGCCTACGCCTCGCTTGGGCTGGCCGAGGGCGCCGGGGCGAATCCGCGTGCCCTCGGCGAAGATCAGCACGATGTCCCCGCGGGCCAGGATCGCCTTGGCGGTGTCGATCATGTCGGTGTCGTTGGCGCCGCGATCGACCGGGAAGGCCCCGAGTGCGGTGAGCACCCAGGCCTGCCAGCGCTTGTTGAACAGTTCCTTCTTGGCGACGTAGTACATCGGCCGCCGCGCCATCGTCGCGATCACGAATGGGTCGAGGAAGCTACGGTGATTGGAGGCGACGATCACCGCCCCGCGCCGGGGGATGTGCTCCATGCCGATTCTCGTCAGCCGGAAGTACAGGTGAAAGAACGGCTGGAACAGCAGCCGGACGATCCCGTAGACGATCGGATTGGCGCCCTGCTCGCGGGCGCGGCGGTGCAGCCGTTCGTGATCCATCGCACACAGGCGTACCCGTCCCGAGCCCGCCCGTTACAGTTCGGAGCCTTGAGCCCCGCAATCGATCGCACCCGCACGCTTAGAGGAGCCGTTTGCGGTGCCGTCGGCGCCGCCGTCTGGGCGGTCCAGCAGCCGCTCGACAAGCGTGTCTTCGGCCACCCCTACGACGATGTCGAGTTGCTCGGAAAGGCGATCACCGGCGGCGACGCCTGGTATCCGGTCGGGCTCGCCGCGCACATCGGCAACGGCGCCCTGTTCGGGGCCGTCTACGCCAGCCTGGCCCCCGCCCTGCCGATCCCTCGCGTCCTGCGCGGACCAGCCGTCGCGCTCGTCGAGCACGTCGCGCTGTGGCCGCTCGGCGCGCTCACCGACCGCTTCCATCCCGCGCGCAAGGACCTGCCGCCGATCGTCTCCAGCCGGCGCGCGTTCGCCCAGGCGACCTGGCGGCACCTCGTGTTCGGGCTCGTGCTCGGCGAGCTCGAACGCCGCGTGAACACGGAGCCGGAGCCGGCCCCACCCGAGCCCGAGGCGGAGTTCTCGAGCAACGGCCACGGGACGCTCGAGCACGCAGTCTCGGTCGAGCCGACCGGCTAGAAACTCGTTGCGAGCGCTGATCACTGGGGCGTCTGGCTTCGCCGGTGGCTGGCTGGTTCGCGAGTGCCTCGCGGCGGGAGACGAGGTGATAGGGGTCTCGCGCTCGGGCACTATCGGGGGCCGTACTGGTCCGGGAGTCGCACTCGACCTGCGCGACGGGATCGCGACGCGAGCCGTGGTCCGCGATGCCCAACCGGATGTCGTCTACCACCTGGCGGCGCTCAGTTCGGTCGGGCGTTCGTGGGGGAATCCGACACGGACCGTGGGGGAGAACGCTATGACTGCTGCCAACACGCTCGAGGCGGTCCGTCAAGAAACACCCCAGGCCCTGGTCGTGTGGGTGAGTTCGTGCGAGGTCTACGGGCCACCCGCTTCGCTGCCCCTGCGCGAAGACGCGCCGATCGCCCCCGCCAACCCGTACGCGGTGTCGAAGGCGGCGGCCGAGATGCTCGCGCGGGTATACGCAGAGGCCCACGGGCTTCGAATCGCTTGCGTGCGGCCGTTCAGCCACGCCGGGCCTGGACAACTGCCAATCTTCATCCTCTCCTCGCTTGCCCGGCAGGCGGCCGAGGGTCGCCTGGCTGGTGTGTCGGAGCTACGGATCGTGACTGGCAATCCAGAGGCGCGCCGAGACTTCACCGATGTGCGCGACATCGTCCGCGCCTACCGGCTGCTCGCCGAGCGAGATCTGGGTGGCGATGATCCCGTGTTCAACGTCAGCTCCGGAGAATCGGTCTCGGCCGCCGACCAGGTCGCGCTGCTCGCGGAGCTGATCGCGCCGATTCGAGTCGAGCACCACGTCGATCCGGCGCGGGTGCGCGCGCACGAGGTGATGGATCTGAGTGGTGCCCACGACCGGCTGACCGCGGCAACCGGCTGGACGCCCCAGATTCCGCTGCGCCAGACGATGGCCGACACCGTCGCCTGGTGGGAGCGCGAGCTGGGGCCGAGCGTCAAGTAGCTCGCCGTTGGCCACCGTCGCATCGGCGCCGATTCAGACAGCGACCTGCGAGCCGACCATCACGGTGCGGTCGCTCGGAAGGCGGAAGTGCACGATCGGGCTGGTCGCGTTGCGCGCCATCAGGATGAACAGCGACTTGCGCCATCGATTCATCCCGGGGGCGTCGGTCGGTGTGATGATCATTCGCGAGACGAAGTACGAGGCGTGCTCGAGGTCGAGGTTGCGCTCGAGCAGGCCCCGCTTGCGCGCCAGCGCCAGCAGGGCCGGGACGTTGGAGGAGTCCTGGTAGCCGACCCGGATTGATACAAACGCGACCTTGAACAGACCCTTGCCGAGCCACTCGACGCTGAAGCGGTCCTCCTCGCCGACCTGCGAGATGCCGATCGAATCGACCGACACGATCACCATCTTTTCGTGCAGGGCGTGATTGTGGGTGACCTCGGCCCGCAGCGCCAGCGGCGTCGTCTGCTTGCCCGGGTTCAGGTAGATCGCGGTGCCCGGGACCCGGCTCAGTTGGGGCTCAAGTGCCGGCAGGTCGGCGAGGAACCCCGACAGCGAGCCCTCCTCCTCCTCGCGATTGCGGGTCAGGATCTCGCGGCCGCGGCGCCAGGTCATCATCAGGAACGCGATCGCCAACCCGATCCCCAGCGACAGCCAGGCCCCGTGCTGGATCTTGGCCAGGTTCGAGCTGAAGAACGCGACCTCGACGGTCAGGAACAGCCCGCCGATCAAGGCCAGTTTCCATTTTGCCGTGCGCCACTGCGATCGCGCGACAGCGATGAACAGAACGCTGTTGAGGATGAAGGTGCCGGTCACCGCGACGCCGTAGATGTCGGCGAGCTTGGCCGAATGCTGGAACCAGAGCACCAGGCCGGCGACGCCAATGCACAGGGCCCAGTTGACCAGCGGCACGTAGATCTGACCCTCGAGCTTCGAGGTGTGGACGATCCGCAGGCGGGGCAGCAGGCCGAGCTGGACCGCCTGCTTGGCCACCGAGAATGAGCCGGTGATCGCCGCCTGTGAGGCGATCACGGTCGCCACGGTCGCCAGCACGACCATCGGGATCCGTAGCCCGCTCGGCACGAGCAGGTAGAACGGGTTCACGATGGTGCTCGGATGCGCCCGGATCAGCGCCGCCTGGCCCAGGTAGGAGAGCAGCACGGCCGGGAACACGATGAAGAACCAGGTGAAGCGGATCGGCGTCGAGCCAAAGTGGCCCCGGTCCGCGTACAGGGCCTCCGCCCCGGTCACGCACAGCACCACCCCACCGAGGGTCAGGAACGCGGCCACCCCGTGATCGAGGAAGAAGCGCACTCCCCAAACCGGGTCAAGCCCCTGGAGCACGCCCGGATGGGCGATCACCTCGCGTCCGCCCAGAATCCCGATCGCCGCGAACCAGATCATGATCACCGGCCCAAACAGCCAGCCCACAGCCCCGGTCCCGTAGCGCTGGACCACGAACAGTCCGACCAAGATCACCAGTGAGATCGGGACCACGAGGTGAGTGAGGCTTGGAGTCGCGACGTTCAACCCCTCGACGGCGGAGATCACCGAGATCGCGGGCGTGATCATCCCGTCCCCGAAGAACAGGCCCGCGCCGAAGATGCCCAGCGCGATCAGCATCACCGCCCTCGGCGGCCTCAGTCGGTGCACGAGCGCAGTCAGGGCCATGATCCCGCCGTCCCCGCGGTTGTGAGCCCGCATGATGAAGCCCGCGTACTTGATCGAGACAATCACCGTAAGCGCCCAGAAGATCAGCGAGACGACGCCATATACGCCGGCGGTCGTCGTCTGCGCCGCCTTGGCGTGCGCGGTGAAAATCACCTGCTCGGTATAGAGCGGGCTGGTGCCGATGTCCCCATACACGATCCCCAGCGCCCCGAGGGCGAGCACGCCGCGGCTGGCGTGGGCGACGACATCGCGGTCATCGGCGGTCGCGGCGCGTAGCGCCGGGGACGGGTCGCCGTTGGTCGGATGGGGGGCCGGACGGACGGGCCAATAACCGAGCTTGTGCGCCGCCTCGTTGAACGTTCGCCGGGCGCTCGATCTCGAGTTCGCGTTCCGCCCGTTCGTCGGCGACTCGCCGTTGGTCGGCGGCGCGGGTTCGGGCCAGCGCGACCTGCGCCTCGGAGCACGCATCTCAGCGCGCCTCAGCACTTCGGGCCGGCGTGGGCGCCAGTGGGTGGGAGTGTCCGTCGGGCGCTTCCAGCGCAGCTGCCGCCGCCCGAAGCAGACTGCCGAGCTCCCCTGCCTCAGCGGGCACGTAGAGCGCGCTCGCACCGTCGGTCAGCAGCCTTTGGAGAACCGCGACGCCGCGTGGGTCGACCGGCGCAGAAGACCGCAGCCGCCGCTCCAACGTGCCGATCACCACGCGTGCGGCGAGGACCTCGCGGCGATCGGGCGCGACGGCGGCGGACAGCCCATAGCCGCTTCGCTCGGCGCTCTTCAGCACCCTCGTCATTCCCGCGGCAAGGTGTCGGCGGCTACGAGCTCCGACCAGGCTCCGCGCCCGGGCGGCGAGCAGCGGACTGGACTGCAGATCGGCCCCAGCGGCGATCTGACGATCGAGCTCGCCCGCGTGGATTCTCGACAAGAGCGCCAGCCGGATGCTCCAGTCACGCCGTGCCCGCGATCGCAGCGAAGGCCACGGTGCTACGGCTCGATTTAGATCGGTGACGGCCATCTCAGCTTTCCTTGCAGCGAAAGTTCGCCCGCGGATCGGGTGCTCACTTCATGGTGGTGGCGATCGCGCTAACCAACCGCTAAGAAGGACCCGTCCGCCGTAGAGATTCCGTAAAGGAACGCGTTTCGAGCGTTGATCGTGGTTCCCGCAGCTCGCGACCCAGCCGATCACACGCTCCCCGGCGGCGGGCGGCCCAGCTGATGAGACGCTCCCGGGCGTGCGAAACTGACCCCCAACGCCCGCCTAGCTCAATTGGTAGAGCACTTCACTTGTAATGAAGAGGTTTTCGGTTCGAGTCCGAAGGCGGGCTCTCAGAAAACTCCTGCAAACTGGATAGTTCTCAGTCGAGCTCGGCCGCCTCGTCAGCATCTGGGTAGGCGTGGGGTGAACGCCAGGGTGAACATCACGTCACCGCATCGCCCGGAGTCGGGTCGTGTGCTCCTACAAAGCGGGATCTCAGCGAATCCTGTCGAACTGATCCAGATGGCTGATGTGGAGGGATCCAACTCCGGAGGCGTGCGGAGGATCTTCGCCGTGCCTGTGATTGCGGCGGCCCTCATCAGCGCCGCCGCTGGCGGCTACTTAGTAGGTCATTCCGGGCAGCGAACGAGGGTGATCCGTGCCGCGGTGCCACCAGCGCGACGGACCACCGTTGTCTCGGGATACGCCGCCGGTAGGCGCGCCGGATACAACGCGGGCTTCAATCGCGAGCTCCGTGCCGCGCGCCAGGCGCAAAGCAGTGCATTTGATGCAGGCTCCCAGGCCGTGTTTCAGGGGTTCGGGAGCGGCTGGAGCACGTCTCGGCCCTACATAGTCGAGATAAGCAGGGATCCACAGGGCAGGTATTCGCTTCACAGCCGGCTCGCAATGGACCCGACGCAGGATTACCACGTCTGCCAGGGGCAGCAGGCCGGGATATGTGGAGGGCCGCTAGCAGCGACCACCAACCCGTCGCCGACGGGAACAGCGCCGAGCGGATCCGCCGCTCCCGCTGACTTCTGCTCAACGCATGTCTGTATCCCGTCGTTTGCCAGCGGCACGGGATACATCGTTCAGTGTGCTGATGGCGAATGGAGCCATTCAGGCGGAAATCAAGGCGCGTGCTCCGATCACGGCGGGGAAACGAGCACAACATACCCGTAACAGTTCGCTGGTCGACGTTACGCTCGCCCGCTACCGGCGTTCCGCTTCGCAGTTAGTACTGACGGGCGTCGTCGCCGAACAGCTCCCGCTCAGCGCTCCCGCCATCATGCGCGGGGTAGCGGGACGTCAACCACGCAACAAATGAGACCGTCGCGAGGACCACTGCGATGACAGATCGCCCAGATCGTTTTCCTCCCGTGGGACCGCGCACGCAACTCCGGTCTTGGCCTCACTTGGTTCTGGTCCGTAAGGCAGCCACCTGCCGCGCTACGGTTGCCCGGATAGCCGATCGCGACAACTCGCGACGCGCCTGCGAGCCGGGGCCCGTCGCACAAACCGCAACGGCGCTCACGGTCGCGGTAAGCGGACCGTTATTCGCCATAATCACTTCCCAGCTGCCGCCTCCAATGGCCTCGTTGTATGCGGCTGATGCATCGACCGGGGGGTTAGACCCCCCGTCCCAGCCGCCGCCCAGAACAACCCCACCGGCAGGGCATGTTGCGACCGAGCTGCCGACATCGGTCGCCGTGCCGAACGGCGTCATCCCCGCAACCGGGCCTTGTATGGTCGTGACCAAGATCGAGGCGCCAGCACCTCGGAAGCCCCGGAATCCTCGCGGCCCTCGATTGCCCTGTAGGGCCTTTCGGACGCTGGGCTTGATCTGATTTACGC
>DATCNP010000177.1:0-17674 GCA_036565205.1 Solirubrobacteraceae bacterium
ATCATCAGCCGCTGAGCCATCCCACCCGAGTAGTTGTTGACGTGGTTATCCTCGCGGCCACTCAATCCGAAGCGACCCAGCAGCTCGCGGGCGCGTTCACGCCGTTCGCGCCGGCCCATCCCGAAGTAAGCCGCATGGAAGGTCAGGTTCTCGAGCGCCGTCAGCGCGCGGTCGAGGTTCGAGAGCTGAGGCACCGAGGCGATCCGCAGCTTGGCCGAGACGGGATCCTTGCTGACGTCGACGCCGTCGACGAACACTCGGCCCGAGCTCGGGCGCACGCGCGTCGTGATCGTGCCGATCGTCGTCGTCTTGCCGGCGCCGTTGGGGCCCAGCAGACCGAAGATCTCGCCCTCCAACACCTCGAAGTCGATTCCCGCGACCGCTTCCGGGCCCTCGGCTCGGTACCGCTTGCGCAGCCCCTCGACGCGCACAACGGCCGGCGTCGTTGGTGCGATGACCGCCACGGCCAGAGCGTAGCTGGCGCCACCGGCCATGAAACCCGTGCTATCGCGGACCGCTAGGGTCACACCGCGATGAAGATCGTCTACACCCACACCGACGAGGCACCCGCGCTTGCGACACGGTCGCTGCTGCCGATTCTCGAAGCGTTCGCGGAACCGGCCGGAGTGGAGATCGAGCTCCGCGACATCTCGCTGGCCGCCCGGATCCTGGCCCAGTTCCCCGAGCGGCTCGAGGACGGGCAGCGAGTCTCCGACGCCCTGAGCGAGCTCGGAGGGCTAGCGACGACGCCTGAGGCGAACATCATCAAGCTGCCCAACATCAGCGCGTCGGTGCCCCAGCTCAAGACGGCGATCGACGAACTGCAAGGGCAGGGGTACGCGATTCCCGATTACCCTGACCGTCCCAACGACGACCCAGAGCGCGAGGCGCGCGAGCGCTACGACCGGGTCAAGGGCAGCGCGGTCAACCCGGTGCTGCGTGAAGGAAACTCCGACCGTCGCGCGCCGGCCTCGGTCAAGGCCCATGCCCGCAAGCATCCGCACTCGATGGGCGCGTGGTCACCGGAGAGCCGCTCTCACGTCTCGACGATGAACGACGGCGACTTCCGCGCGACGGAGAGGTCGGTCACGATCGCCGGCCGCGGGGACGTACGGATCGAGCACGTCTCCGAAGACGGGAACGTCACGGTGTTGAAGGAGAGCACTCCTGTGCTCGAAGGCGAGGTGATCGACGCTGCGGTGATGCGCCGCGAGGCGCTCCTGGAGTTCCTGGCCGAGCAGATCGCCGACGCCCGGGAGCGTGACGTGCTGTTCTCGGTTCACCTCAAAGCGACGATGATGAAAGTCTCCGATCCGATCATCTTCGGCAACGCGGTCAGGGCGTTCTTCCCGTCCGTGTTCGAGGACCATCGCGCCGCGCTCGAGTCGGCGGGCGTGAACCCCAACGACGGGCTGGCCGCACTGCTCCGGTCGCTCGAGAAGCTCCCCGAGTCCGAACGTGCGGGGATCACTACCGCGATCGACGACGCATACGCTCGGGGCCCCGCGCTGGCGATGGTCGACTCCGATCGCGGGATAACCAACCTCCACGCGCCGAGCGATGTGATCATCGACGCCTCTATTCCAGCCGCGATCCGCTCCTCGGGGCAGATGTGGAATCGGGCCGGAGAGCAGCAGGACACGAAGTTCGTGATTCCCGACCACTCCTACGCGCCGCTCTACGCCCGGACGATCGAGCACTGCCGGGAGCACGGAGCGTTCGACCCGGCGACGATGGGCACGACTCCCAATGTCGGCCTGATGGCCCAGAAGGCCGAGGAATACGGGTCGCACGACAAGACGTTCGAGATCGAAGAGCCGGGTCGGGTCCGTGTCGTGGATGACGCGGGCACGACCCTTATCGAGCACACGGTCGCCGCCGGCGATATCTGGCGCATGTGCCAGACCAAGGACGCGGCGATTCAGAGCTGGGTCCAGCTCGCGGTTTCCAGGGCTCGTGAGACCGGGGCGCCGGCCGTGTTCTGGCTCGACGAGGAACGCCCACACGACGCCGAGGTCCTCGGCAAAGTCCGCGCCGCGCTTGCCGAGCTCGACACCGATGGGCTGGCGATCGAGATCCTCGACGTCGCGGCGGCCACGAGTTTTACGCTCGAGCGGGCGCGCCGGGGCGAGGACACGATCTCGGTCACCGGCAACGTGCTACGCGACTACCTCACCGACCTGTTTCCGATCCTCGAACTCGGGACCAGCGCCAAGATGCTCTCGATCGTCCCGCTGATGAACGGCGGCGGCCTGTTCGAGACCGGGGCCGGCGGCTCGGCCCCCAAGCACGTGCAGCAGTTCACCGCCGAGAACCACCTGCGATGGGACTCGTTGGGAGAGTTCCTGGCGATCGCGGTCTCGCTGGAGATGCTGGCCGAGAAGACAGACAACCCTCGCGCCAAGCTGCTCGCCGACGCGCTCGACCGCGCGACGGGCCGGGTGCTGGAGGAGAACCGCTCGCCGTCGCGGAAGACCGGTGAGCTCGATAACCGCGGCAGTCACTTCTATCTCGCCCTCTACTGGGCGCAGGAGCTCGCTGGCCAGAACGGCGATACCGAGCTGGCCGACGTGTTCGCGCCGCTTGCCGAAAGCCTCGCCGAGAGCGAGGAGGCGATCGTCGCGGAGTTGGCCGAGGTGCAAGGGTCAGGCGTCGACATCGGCGGCTATTACAGGCCCGATCCCGAACGGGTGGCTGCCGCGATGCGACCGAGCGAGACGCTCAACCGGCTGCTGGAAACGCTGTAGAGCGACTTCGGCGCGGCGCTAGTCTGAGGTCGACTCAGTGAGCCCGATCCCCGCCCATCTGCGTACGGTCACGCCACGGCTCGTCGTCGGCGACGGCGCCGCGGCGATCGATTTCTACCTGCGCGCGTTTGGGGCGCAGGAAACCTACGAGCGGTTCCTCGGCCCGAACGGCGAGCTGATCCACACAGAGATCCGGATCGGGGATTCGATCGTGATGCTCACCGAGGAGCGTGCTGACGCCGGCGCCGGCGCGGGCTCACCCGCGACCCTCGGCGGCGCCAGCGCGATCATGGCCACGTACTGGGAGGACGTCGACGCGGCCTGGGCGCGGGCCACCGACGCCGGCGCCGAGGTCATCTACCCCCTCGACGACCAGTTCTACGGAGAGCGTGGCGGGCGGTTGCGCGACCCCTTCGGCCACCAGTGGATGATGAGTCAGGTAATCGAGGAGCTCTCGCGCGAGGAGCTGGCACGGCGAGCCAGCGAGCTGTTCGGCTCGGCGTGAGCGAGCTGGAGCCGCCCGACCTGCCGATCCCCGAGCTGCGGACCGAGAGGCTCCTGCTCCGCGGCTGGCGGGACAGCGACCTCGACGCGTACGCGGCGATCGCCGCGGACGAGGAGACGATGCGCTGGGTTGGCGGCATGCAGTCGCGTTCAATGGCGTGGCGGGCGCTCGCGCTGTACGCCGGCCATTGGGCGCTGCGCGGTTATGGCCTGTGGGCGGTGGAGCACGGCGGCGAGCTCGTTGGCCGGATCGGACTATGGCGGCCGGAGGGCTGGCTTGGACTCGAGCTCGGCTGGCTGCTCGCCCGCAACGCGTGGGGCAACGGCTTCGCGACCGAAGCCGCGGGCGCCGCGTTGGTCTGGGCCTGGGAGCACGTCCGCGACCAGCACCTGATCTCTCTCATCGATCCGGCCAACGCGCGATCGCTGCGAGTCGCCGACCGTCTCGGGATGCGGGAGATCGGAGAGACAACGCTGGGCGAGACCCGGGTGCTTGTCTACGGGATCGAGCCACCAGCGTCAGGCGGCAGAGACGCCTCGCAGCGGCCGAGTTAGGGTAACCTAACCTCGATTAGGGCACCCTAAGACGGAGGGGTCCCGCGCCGACACGCAAGGCTTGTGAAGGAGCATCGCATGGCATGGAGCATCCGCCGGCTCGCCCGGCTGCGAATATTGCGCGCTCCGGGCTGCCTTTCCCTGGCGATCGCCGTCGGGATCGCGCTCACCGGTTGCGCAGGCCTGTCGGGCGGCTCCGGCAACGCACTCGTGCTCTACAGCGCCCAGCACCCGGAGACGACCTCCGCGATCGTCGCGGCGTTCACCAGGCAGACAGGGATCAAGGTTCTGGTCAAGGACAACAGCGAGGATGTACTGACAGCACAGCTCGAACAGGAGGGCAGCCGCTCGCCGGCGGATGTCTTCTACACCGAGAACTCCAACTGGCTCCAGCAGCTCGACGCCCGCGGGCTGCTGGCCAAGGTCGCCGGCACGACACTCGCCAACACCCCACGCCGCGACGGCGCGACGAACGGCGACTGGCTGGGGATCTCGGGAAGGTTCAGCGGCCTGATCTACAACCCGGGCAAGGTGCAGGCCGCACAGCTACCGAAGACGGCGCTCGCGCTGGCGAGCCCCAGGTACAAGGGGATGCTCGAGCTGGCGCCGGCCGAGACCGACTTCTGGCCGATCATCACCTCGATCGCCCGTGCCCACGGGCGAAGCACCGCGCTGAGCTGGCTCAAGGGGCTGAAGGCCAATGCCGGATCCAACGACAACACGCAGGACAACGAGACCCTGGTCAGCGACGTGAACAAGGGCGTCGTGGCGATGGGGCTGATCAACCACTACTACTACTTCCGGATCCGCTCCGAGCTGGGAGCGGCGTTCCACGCCAAGCTGGCGTTTTTTGCTCCCCGGGATCCGGGCTACGTCAAGGACATCTCCGCCGCCGGCATCCTGAAGTCCTCGCCTCACCAGCAGGCGGCCCAGAAATTCCTGGCCTTTCTGACCAGCCCCGCCGGTCAGCAGGTGATCGCCCGCAGCTCGAGCTACGAGTACCCGCTGGTGAAGAACGTGGCGCCGAACCCCGCGCTCCCGCCACTGCGCTCGTTCAAGCCCAACTCGATCACGCCGGCCGAGATCGGCACGGGACTCGACGCTCGTGACCTGCTCAGAGAAGCGGGATTGATCTAGGTGGACACGCTCTCCTCGCGGTCGACGCTCCGCCGCTCGTGGGCGGCCCGGCGGCGGCGGTCACCTCGGGACTGGCCGTTGGTGGCCCTCAGCGCGGTGATCGCGCTCGGGCTGCTGGCGCCGCTCGCCTTGATCGGCCTCGATGCGCGAAGCGCCGGCTGGGGGGAGATTCACCGGGTTCTGTTTCGTGCCCGTTCGGTCTTGCTCCTCCGCCACACGGTCGTTCTGTGCCTGATCGTCGGCGCGCTCGCGGCGGCCATCGGAACTGCCACGGCCTGGCTGACCGAGCGCACTGCATTGCGGGCACGGCGGGTGTGGACGGTTCTGCTGGTGCTGCCGGTTGCGATTCCCGACTTCGTCGTCGGCTACGCCTGGCATTCGTTCGCACCGCGGCTGAGCCCGCTTCTCGGCGCCAGCATCGTGATGACGCTGGGGACCTATCCGCTCGTCTACCTCCCGGTCGCCGCCGCCCTGCGCCGATCCGACCCCGGGATGGAGGAGGCCGCCCACAGCCTCGGCGTCGGTCGCCTGACCGCGTTCCGGAGGGTCACACTGCCGCTGATCCGCACAGCGTTGCTCGGCGGTTGCGTTCTGGTGGTGCTGACCGTGATCTCCGAGTACGGCGCGTTCGAGATCCTCCGCTACCAGACATTTACGACCGAGATCTTCACCGAGTTCCAATTCGACGCCCAGGCCGCCGGCGCGCTTTCGATCCCGCTCGTGTGCCTCGGGCTGCTGGCCCTGTTCGTCGAGGGAATCGTGCCGCGCCGCACGACCGCGCGGCTCGCCCCTCGACGTGCGGTGAGGCCGGCGGCCCTCGGACGGCTGAGCGTTCCCGTGTTGCTGGCCCTGGGGGGTTTGGTCGTACTCGGAGTCGGCGTCCCGGTGGGCACGATCTTGTACTGGATCGCTCAGGGCCAGCACACGACGCTGCCGGCCACGGCCACGCTCGCCACGGCGACCTGGACGACGCTCACGTACAGCGCCTGGGGCGCCGTGGTGGCCGTCGTGCTTGCCGTCCCGGTGGCGCTGATGAGCCTCCGGCGCTCGAGCGTCACCAGAACCGTGCTCGAGCGCAGCACCTATGTGACAAAAGCGCTGCCCGGTGTGGTGATCGCACTCAGCCTGGTGTTCTTCGCGACCCGGTACGCCTTCGGCCTGTATGAGACCAGCGTGCTGCTTGTGGCCGCTTACGCGATCCTCAACTTCCCACTTGCGCTGGTGTGCGTGAGAACGTCTGCCGCGCAGATCCCTCCCCGACTGACCGACGTGGGCCGCTCGCTCGGACGCGGGCCGATCTCGGTGTTCTTCCGGGTCACCGTCCCGCTGCTGGCCCCGGGGCTGCTCGCCGGCTTCTGCCTGGTGTTCCTGACCGCCGTGACAGAGCTGACGGCAACACTCGTCCTGGCGCCGATCGGGGTGCAGACGCTGGCCACGCAATTCTGGGCCTTCCAGCAGAACGTCGCCTACGGAGCGGCGGCGCCGTACGCCCTCGTAATCGTGGTGCTGGCCCTGGTGCCGGGCGTTCTGTTGGGACTTTGGTTTGACCGCGAGGGTCCGAAGCGCAGCCCGGCATGAGCACGATCGATCTTCGCTGTGCGACCAAGCGGTTCGGCGAAACGGTAGTTCTGACCGGCGTCGATCTCTCGGTTCCGACCGGTTCGATCACCGCGGTGCTCGGTGCTTCCGGCAGCGGAAAGACGACGTTGCTGCGACTGATCGCCGGCTTCGAGCAACTCGATGCCGGGAGCCTGATGATCGGCGATCGGATCCTCGACGACGGGCGGCGCGCGGTGGCGCCGCAGCACCGCGGCGTCGGCTATGTCCCTCAAGAGGGAGCCCTATTCCCCCATCTCACCGTGACCGGCAACATTGCCTTCGGCCTGTCGCGAGCCGAGCGGGGGAAGGTCAAGGAGCTGCTGGAGCTGACCGGCCTCGCCGGACTCCACAAGCGCTATCCGCACGAGCTCTCAGGGGGTCAGCAGCAGCGCGTTGCGCTCGCCCGCGCGCTCGCCGTCAGTCCCGATGTCGTGCTGCTGGACGAGCCGTTCAGTGCGCTCGACGCCCCGCTGCGGGCCGATCTGCGCCGGGACGTCGCGAGAATCCTGGCCGAGACCGGCACGACCACCGTCCTCGTCACCCACGACCAGGACGAGGCCCTGGGGCTGGCGGATCAGATCGCCCTGCTGGCGGACGGACGGGTGCTCGCGGCGGCCGCACCGCGGGCTCTGTACCGCGACCCGCCCGACGCGGGAACCGCCGCGTCGATCGGGGAGGTCAACATCCTGCCCGCTCAGGCCAGTGGTGCTTATGCGCGCTGCGTGCTCGGGATGATCGCGATTCGGAGCAACGGGTCCTCGCCGGTTGAGGGACCCTCACGCCTGCTGCTGCGCCCCGAGCAGCTCGTGATCCGGCTCTCGGCCGCCGAGCAGGCGACACCCGCCACCGTGGTCGAGGTCCAGTACCAGGGCCACGACGCGCTGGCTCATCTCCGGCTGAGCGGCGCCTCCGAGCAGCCGCTCCTCGCCCGCATCCCAGGCGACCTCGAGCTCGAACCCGGACAGGCGGTTTGGATCGAGGTCACGGGCCCGGGTCGAGTCTGGCCGGACTGAGCCGCCGGTCACCGGCGCACGATTGTCACGGCGTATTCTTCGACTCGCCGTGTTGCGTGTCGCCGTCGCCGCCGGGCTGGTCGCTGCTGCGGCCACGAACCTCACGGCGTGCGGCGGGGCCTCCTCGCGGGAGCCGCTTGCCGCGCACGATGCGCAGGCGACCGGGACGATTGCCTTCGACCGGGCGCGTGTCCTGGCGCTGGGAGTACTACCGAACGGCCAGGGCTTCTGGATCAGCGCTCGGCGTTACGCGCCCGGCGGTAGCGCGTCTGTCGACCTGACCGCCGACCTCGAGCCTTCAGGCTCCCGGGGGGCGACGGGTGAGGCGTTCGGTAGCGCCGGAGGCGGCACGCTGACGCCGGATTACTCCCGCGGGCCACTCGCGCTCGGCGACCTCGTCGCGTGTGCTCGCAGGCCGGTGACGCTCGTCCTCGGCTTGCTGCGCGCTCGTTCGGATTCCGCCGTGCTTCGTTACGGCGGTCACTCGCACACCATGTACCGCGTGCTCCTCCCGCGCGAGCTACGAAGTCCGGGAGCGCTCGTGTACGGGTATACGAGCCAGCCCGTCGAGGTCGTCGTGCGTTCGACGCGCGGCCGGATCGTCGAGACTACGTCGATTGCCGGACCCCGGGCCGGGTCGAGCTGCGCTAGCGTGGCGATTCGTCGAACAAGGAGAACGCGATGACCGGGAAGGCCGACTTCACGCCGGAGGAATGGGAGCTGGTGCTGGAGGGACCGCCGAGCGCGGGCATGATCGTCGTCACCGCCCAGCGCGGAGGCACGATCCGCGAGACGTTCGCGATCGCGAAGGCCTACGTCGAAGCGCGTCAGCAGCACGGCGAGAGCGAGCTGCTCGACGAGATCGTGGCCGCGAAGCCCGAGCGCGACCATACGCGCTTTCACTCCGTCGAGGAGCTCAAGCAGCATGGTCTGCAGCATCTACGCGACGCGGTCGAGCTGCTCGAGCGCAAGGCGAGCCCCGACGAGGTCGACGGCTACCGGCGCTTCATCCTCACGCTGGCCGACAAGGTGGCGAACGCGCACCGGGAGGGCGACACGGACGTCAGCGAAGCCGAGCGCGCGGCGATCGACGAGATCTCGGCCAGCCTCGGCAGCTCCGGCGGCTAGGGGGGCACGAGAGCGGAGTCGATCCGCGCTCGATGACGATCCGCGACGGGTGTCCGCCTGCACGCTAGGCTCCGCGCCGTGACCGCGTCGGATGCGCCCTCGACCGCCTCCGGCGAGCAGTTCGCCCCCGTCGGCGATCTCAAGCTTTGCTACGAGACTTTCGGCCACGACGGCGCGCCGCCTCTGCTGCTCGTGATGGGCCTCGCCTCACAGATGCTCCTCTGGGACGAACCGTTCTGCGAAGAGCTCGCCGGCCGCGGCTTCCGTGTCATCCGTTTCGACAACCGCGACGTTGGGCGCTCGAGCATCCTGCGCGACGCTCGCGTCCCCACCCGCTGGCAGCTTGCGCTCCGCCATCCCGGCAGCGCCGCATACACGCTCGAGTCGATGGCTGACGACGCCGTGGCGCTCCTCGACCAACTGGGGATCGCCGCTGCCCACGTCGTCGGAGCGTCGATGGGCGGGATGATCGCCCAGCTCGTCGCGATCCGCCACCCCGACCGCGTTCTCTCGCTCGTCTCGATCATGTCGACGACCGGTAACCGGCGGGTCGGGCGCCCGGTCCCACGCGTGGCCCTCCGGATGCTCCGCCCGGCTGCGCGAACCCGTGAGGCTTACATCGAGGACCATCTCGAGGCCTATCGCATGATCGGGTCGCCGCCGCCGGTGGACTTCGAGGAGGAGCACAAGCGCGAGCGAGCGGGGACGCTGTTCGACCGGGGAATACACCCGGCAGGGGCGGCGCGCCAGATGGCGGCAATCATGACTGCCAAGGACCGGACCAGCCAGCTGCGCCAGATCCGCGTGCCGACGACCATCATCCACGGCGACCAGGACCGGCTGGTGAACGTCTCCGGGGGCCGCGCGACGGCGGAGGCGATCCCCGGCGCCGAGCTCGTGGTCCTGCCAGGAATGGGCCATGATCTGCCCCGCGAGCTGTGGCCGCAGGTCATCGACGCGATCGCCAGCACCACGGCTCGCGCCGCGAGGTAGCCGCCAGACCAGCGAGGCTCGTCTAAGTGGGCGGTGGAGGAATCGAGCCTCCAACCTTGGGATCAGCGAGATCGCGCCGCTTGGTCAACGCAATTTCTCCTCGCGTGCGCGTCGATGACTTGCATGCTTGGCTCCTGTGCGATCGGCGGGGGTGATCAGCCCTGTGCCCGCAGCTCGTCGATGACTTTCGCTAGGCGCCTTTGCCGGGTTTCTGGCGTCTTGGCACCGTCGATCGCGAGCACGTGCCGCTTCTGGTTGGTGTATGAGAGTTTCTCGAAGGCTCGCTTGGCGTCGGGGTGCTGCTCGAGGCCGCCGGCCAGGTCCTCAGGTATCGCGAGCTCGCGGGGTGCCGTGTCGAGCTCGATCTCGACGTCGACCTCGTCGCCGGCGGTCACACCGGCTTGCTCGCGCACGGCGGCGCTGACCGGAAATTTGAACTCGCCGCGCATCCGCGCGACCGTCGTCTGGTAGCTGTGCCCGGCGAGCGTCACCCGGACCCGCGGGCGGTTGCCGTCGCCGAGCGCGGTGACGATCTCCTCGGGCACCCTGATCCCGGTCGCGGTCTTGCCATCGAGCTGAAGGATTGCGCGGAATTGCATCATGGACTCCTTGGCTATCGCGGTCATCGGGAACGTGGTTAGGGCTGGAAGAACCCGCTCAGCACGGGGGCGAGCGCCTTGGCTTTGACGATGTGCGTCTGGCCCTCAAGCGTGCGGTGCTCAGCCCCGGGAAGGACGTCCGCGAGCGCGCGTATCGCCGCCTGCATCCAGGCCGGGCTCTTGCCACCGGCGATCACCAGGGCGGGGAGCGTGACCTTGGCCCAGCGGTCGGCCGGTAGCGGCCCGCCCGCGCTGGCGTCGCTGATCAGCTGCGCGTCGCAGGGAAGGGTGTGGGCCAGCGCCGTGAGCTTCGACCACACCGGCATCACGCGCATCATCGCCACCGTGATCCGGGGCAGCCCGATGCCCGCGGTGAAGAAGTAGCGCAGCGCCTCCGCGCGACGATCGTTCTCGGCGAGCTCGGCGAGTTGGGCCGCGAAATCGTCCGGGATGGGCTTCCGCGAGTCATCTGTGACAAACGGCAGCTCGTACAGTGCCAGCCGCCTGATCGAGTCCAGACGGTTGGCTGCCTCCAGCGCCGGCACGCCCCCGGAAGAGATCCCGTACACATCCGCGCTCCCGCCCGCAACGTCGATCACTGCCTGAAGATCCTCCACCGCGCGCTCGACAGCGTATGGCGGGGTGTTCCCGCTCTCCCCGCGCCCCCGGCGGTCGTAGGTGAACACGGTGAACCGCGAAGCCTGCACCGCGGCCAACTGGCCCTCCTGGCAGAGAGCGACCACGCCGCCGTCATCTCGGGTTCGGAGCGTGGCGGGCGATCCCCTCAAGATCCAAGGAGGAACTGCCGTGAACAAGCCCCGTAGCGAGAACCTTGACGATGGCAGTGGCTTCGTCGGCGCTGTCACGGCGCGAGACGTCGGGCTGGCTCGCGCATCGTGAGGGCGTGGAGCGACTCTTGGGCACAGCGGGCGAACAGCCACAACCTGACGCGCTCGGGATCGATCTCGAGTAGCTCCGCCATCCGCCGCGAGAGGGCCGCGGGATCGGTGGCGAGCCGTTCGTCGCAGTTGAGCATGTGCTGTACCGGTTCGTAGGCGGGGTCGCCGATGAACGGCTTCGGGTCAATCACGAGCCACCGCTTGCGCTGCGATGCGAGGACGTTCCCGGCGTGCAGATCGGTGCACAGCAGCACAGCGCGATCGGTAGTGCGAGGCAGCTCGCGGAGCGTCGCGATCCCCTCCAGCGCGAGACCGGGATCGAGACCGCGGCTGTCACCGTCGAAATCGACTTCGAACCAGTCTGCCCACTGGTCGCACATGTCCTGAAGCGAGCCGAATGGGTGGCCGTCCGGCGGGCGGCGCGCCCACAGGCGGCCCATCAGCTCAGCGAGGACCACGTCCTGCTCGGGCTCCGGTAGGGAGCATCTGAGTTGCGTGCCAGGCACGCAACGCTCGAGCAGCAACGCGGTCGTGTCTTCGAATGATCGTGCCGCGAAGCACTGAACGGCGCCGGCGCCGTGCCAGAAGCGCAGCGCGTCCGCTTCGTGCTCGGCCTCGCGGTGGCGCCACCCGACTTTCAGCGCCAGCTCATCGCCGGCCGGATTGCGAGCCGGCGCGACCCAAGCGCACTGCCCGCCAGGGAGGTAGGGCTCGCCGAGCTCGAGCTCCCATGCCGACGCTATCTCGTGGACGACATCCGGCAGGGCGGCCAGCCACTCGCAGCGTGCTGGATAGTCGTCCTCTTCGACCGCGTCCCTCAACTGCTGCGGGATCCGGATCGCCGTCACAGCGACAGTCTGGCGTCCTGTTCGATCTCGGCGCGCCGGGCTCGGTAATAGAGCATTCCCTCGTAGTCGGGCTGCTCTGAGCGCAGATGAAAACCGGCCGCCTCGAGGCAGCGCCGGGATGCCGTGTTCTCGGGCTCCACGCCGGCCTCGAACAGCTCGACGTATCGCAGCTCGGGCTGGCCGTAAGTGCGGTGATCATCGCCCGCCCGAGGCCGCGACGACGGAGAGCCGGATCGACGACGAACGCGATCCACCCGATCGGTGTCTCGATCGCGTCGGTCATGATCGGCCCATCCGGTGCCTCGCCCGCGTAAGCCGTGCAGCGATCGAACGTTGCGTTGGCGAGGCTTACATATCAGCATCAGCTGATATCAGAAGATGCTGTAATGTCGTCTGCGTGGAAGCCGCGACTCTCACCGCCCCGTTTCGACTCCCGGCCGCCCCTGCCGAGGCGGACCTGCTCGCGAAGTACTTCCGGGTGCTCGGCGACCGCACCCGGCTGCGGGTTCTCGAGCTGGTCGCCGAACGTGAGCGGTCGGTCGGCGAGCTCGTGACGGTGCTGGGCGAGCCGCAATCGAAGGTCTCAAACCACCTCGCGTGCCTGCGCTGGTGCGGGTTTGTGGCCACCCGCCGCGAGCACCGCACGATCCACTATCGACTCGCCGACGAACGCGTCACCGCTGTCGTCGAGCTCGGCCGCGCACTGCTGCACGACAACGCCGAGCACATCGACGCGTGCGCACGCGTCGATGGACCAGGTTGCTGATGGACGGACGCGCGTCCGGTCCCGCGCTCGGTATTGCCGCCGGCGCGGTCGCGGTGGTGTGCTGTGCGGGTGTCCCGGCGATCGGCGCGCTGGTCGGCGGGATCACGATCGCCGCCGTCATCGGAGTCGCCGCAGGGGTGCTCGCGCTCGCAGCGCTCCTCTCCGGAGCGACCGCCCTCGTGCGCGCTCGCCGCCGGCGCGGCCCATGCCCGCCGCGTGATGGAGGGCCGACGGGGTGAAGATCGAGGTGCTGTACTTCGACGGCTGCCCCAAACACGAGGCGCTGCTGCCGCGCCTGCGCGAGCTGCTCGAGCAGGCGCACGCGGCGGGTCCCGTCGAACTCGTCGAGGTGCCCGACGACGACGCGGCACAAAGCCAGCGCTTCCTCGGCTCGCCGACGCTGCGGGTCGACGGGCGAGATGTCGAACCGGGGGCCGAGCTGCGCACCGACTTCGGCTTGAAGTGCCGCCTGTACCGCACCGAAGACGGGTTCGCGGGCGTTCCGCAAGACGACTGGGTGCTTGACGCCCTCCGTCAACAGACCGGCACCTGATGGCCCGCGCGGTCGACCTGCTCGGGCTCCAGGGCCTCCTCGATCGCGGGGCACAGCTCGTGGAGGTGCTGCCCCGCGACGAGTACGAGGAACTCCGTCTGCCCGGCGCGCTGCACCTGCCGCTCAAGGAACTCGATGCGGAGCGGGCGGGCGAGCTGCTCGACCGCTCGCGGGCGGTCGTCGTGTATTGCTGGGACGGGCTCTGAGACATGAGCCCACGAGCCGCGTGCCGGCTCGCAACCCTCGGCTATGACGTCTACGACTACGCGCCCGGAAAGGTCGACTGGATGGCCCACGGCCTACCGATCGAAGGCACCGGGGCCGGCCGCACAACGGCGCTGACGCTGATCCGCGAGGACATCCCGATCTGCGTACTCGACGACTCGGCTGAGGAGGTCGCGCGACGGATCGACGCGTCGCCGTATGGGTTTGCGCTCGCGCTGTCGCCCGGCCGTGTCGTGCTTGGGCGTGTGCGCCGCTCCCGCCTCGCCGACGCTGGGGCGAGCGTCGAGGGGCTGCTCGAGCCGGGGCCCTCAACGATCCGCCCGCACGCTCCGATTGAAGACCTCGCCGCGCGCTTTGCCCGGAGCGAGGTCCAGACGTTGATCGTCACCGACCCCGAGGGAAAGCTGCTCGGTCTCGTGCGGCGGGCCGACGCGGAGGGACCCCAGTGATCATGTTTCCGCGACTGGCGCTCCCGGCGAGTGGTTCCGTCAAGGATCCGGTGGTCAGCCGGCCAGAGTCACCTCGAGCTCGAGCGGCTCGGCGCCGCGGAGAACTTTGAGTGCGACCCGCCCGTCCGCCGCGCGCACGGCTCGGTCTAGGTCACCGACCGAGTGCACGGGCGTGTCACCCGCCTGGGTGATCAGGTCGCCGCGAGAGACGCCGGCGTCGTCGGCGGGCGTATCGCGGCCGACGCGCACGACCAGCACTCCCGGCTCGCCGGGCAGGCCAACGGCGCGGCGCATCCGCTTGGCCACCGCGGCGGTCGCGACCGTTACGCCGAGCCGGGGTGTCACGCGTTCGTCAGGCTCGAAGAACGCGAGCCAGGAGCCGAGCTGCGTGGCCAGCGCCGGTGCGGCGCCGTCGGGCAATCCGGCGATCAGCCGCCGGGCCCGTTCAGCGTAGGTCGGCCTCGCGGCCTGCACCAGCGAGTGCCCGCGGTCGGTCAGCGTGACGGTCACGCTGCGACGGTTCTCGGGGTCGGGCGCGCGCTCGATCATCCGCGCGCCCTCGAGCCGCCCGAGGCGAACCGACACCGTGCCCGAAGTCCGCCGGACGCGGGTCACGAGCTCACGCTGATTCAGGATGTGGTCCTGGGCGCGCTCGAGCGCATCGAGAACGAGAAAGCTCGGTCGAGAGAGCCGGTGCTCGGCGAGAGCCTCCTCGAGCTCGGCTTCAAGGTGGGCGGCGACGCTGATCGCCGTGTTGACGGCATCGGCGTGATCCAGATCCGGGGTCATGCTGTGCTCCAATTGCTTGGGTCGAAATGTTCTAGTACGATTATTGCATGGCAAGCGCCAACGGCACCGACGTGCTCGTCCGGCCGGAGTGCACGGAGACACCGCTCGACGCGTATTCCCGGACGGTGATCGCCGTCGCGCAAGCCCTCGGCCCAAGCGTTGCCAACCTCCAGGTGATCCGGCGAACCCGCCGCGGATCGGCCCGCGGCGCCGGCAGCGGAGTGGTCATCTCTTCCGATGGGTTCCTGATCACCTCGGCCCACGTCGTCGAGGGCTCAGCCGGCGGCGTCGCCCTCTTCAGTGACGGTCGTGAATCCAACGTCGTCGTGGTCGGGGCCGACCCACTGTCAGATCTGGCGGTGCTGCGGGCCGAGGGCAGCGATTTCGCACCGGCCGCGCTCGGCGACGCCGTCGAGCTTCGCGTCGGTCAGCTGGTGGTGGCGATCGGCAACCCTCAGGGCTTCGCCAGCTCGGTCACTGCCGGGGTCGTCAGCGGCCTCGGCCGCTCCCTCCCCGTGGGCGCCCGCGGCGGGCCGCGCCGTCTCGTGGAGAACGTGATCCAGACCGACGCGGCCCTGAACCCGGGGAACTCCGGCGGCGCGCTGGTCGATGGATCGGCACGCGTGGTCGGCATCAACACGGCACTCGCCGGGATCGGCCTCGGTCTCGCGGTGCCGATCAACGACGTCACCCGGACGATCGTCTCGACCCTGATCCGCGACGGTCGCGTGCGTCGCGCGCAGCTCGGCGCCGCGGTCGCTCCGCGCGCACTGCCACCGGCCGCGGCCGATCGGCTCGGGTACACCGGCGGCGTTCAGATCCTGCAGGCACTCGAGGGCAGCCCGGCCGAAAGGGCGGGTCTGCGGCGCGGGGATCTGCTGATCGAGCTCGACGGCGAGCCGGTGACCGACGCCACCGCGCTCCAGCGCCTGATGGTGCGAGAGCGAATCGGGCGCACGGTCCCGGCGCGGGTGCTCCGCAACAGCGCTGAGCTGACGATCAAGCTGACGCTGAGCGAGCTCGAGGGCTGACCGGCGCGGCGGACGGGCTCGCCACCGGATCGATGCTGCTCTGAGTGTCCTTCAGCGTCCAGACGGTGATCCGGTCCGGCCCCGGACCTCGAACTCGCCCACCGAGACGAGGTCGGCGGGCGGATCGCTCAGGCCGTCACGGGGTCGTACCCGCGACGTAGAGCTGATGGGGCGTGCCCTTGGTCATCCCCCCAGCGCGGCCGTCCGCGCCCGGACGCTACTGTGCCGGCTTCTCACTCGTCGGCCCTAGCGATGATCGCTTCAATCAGCGCTCCTTTGGCGTCGGCGTATTCCTGCATGTGGCTCCAGTCGCGTGCTGCGAGCTCGCGCTTGAGTTTTTCGTACTGGAGACGATCCTCGGGCGAGCATCGCAGTCGATCACGAAACCTCAGATGGCGCTCGACCTCTGGATCTGCCTCGCGCCAAAGATGGACATGGACGTCTCGCTGCTGGGTGTGAAACATGCGATGGCCTGGCTCTCTGACGCGCAACTCATACCCCACTGACTGCATCGCGGCCACGATCTCTTTGTCGTCGTCAGGATCGGACACCGTCACGAGCAGGTCGATGATTGGCTTGGCGGCCAAGCCCGGGACCGCGGTGGAGCCAATGTGCTCGATCGAAAGCGCGCGAGCGCCGAGCGCATGCTTCAGGTGGTCGCGCTGGAACTCAAACCGGGCCGGCCAGGCCGTGTTGTAGTCGACAATCACTATCTCCCGCTTCTCGCGGCCGCCGATCAGCACAGAGTCGAGGTAGGCGTCGCGATCGCGGGGATCGTCCACCCGGCGACTCTCCCAGTCCGCCGAATCCCTTCACCGATCCGCCCGCACGCCCGGCGCTGATTTGGGAGTCCGGCTCCAGCGTCAGCCCGGCTCACGCACCGAGGACAAGCGACGCGCTGTGGGTTCTCGGCGAGACACCTACGACTAGGAGGCGATGGGCCGGGAACGCTGGACCGATTGACGCCGCAATGGCCACTGGGGCACGAACGATCTCGACCATCTCCCAAACAAGTCACCGACGAGATCACCGAGGCCCAGCGATGAGCGTGCGCGACGCCATCGGTCTTAGCTTGTGCCAGACCCTGAGCCCACGATCGAAAGGATCAAGCGATGTCGGATCGCCAGATGGCGGAGGTCACCTCGATTGACCTCGACGAGCTGCGGGTTGGACCCACGGCCGCCCTGTTCGAGGGCGGCCCCCGCGCCGGCGCGGGCATCACCATGTTTGTGGTGCGAACGCCGCCGGGCAGCTTTGTCGAACTGCACACCCACCCCTACCCCGAGACGTTCGTTCTGCTAGCGGGCGCCGGCCGGTGGACGGCGGGCGGCAAGGTCATCGAAGCCCAGGCAGAGCGCATGATCTCGGTGCCCGCCAATACCTTGCACGGCTTTCGCAATATCGGCGATGTGCCGTTGCTGGTGGTATCAGTCCACGAATCACCGACGCTCATCCAAGAATTCCTCGACGAGGAGCCCGCCTAGCGACAAACAAGGACCGGCATCGAGCCATGGTGCTGAGATGCACGACGATGACCCCCTAGGAGGCCGAAGCATGCCAGTTGTCAACGCCAGCACACTCGAGACCGGAAACCTAAAAGGGGCCGACCACGGAGCAACGATCTCCCTGATCCTGGAAGAACGACTTGATGTCCATATCTAGAACCCACGCTCGCGCCACCATTCATGCCGGACACCCACCTGGCCAGTCAGCAGGCTCCCGCCAGACTCGTCCCGGGGCAACGACTCGACCCCGGTTTTGGATGTCACCGATACGCTTTCGACACTTCAACGGTGGTTCGCTCTCGCTCGCCTTCGTGATCCACACCTGACGCGCTGA
>DATCNP010000178.1:0-18707 GCA_036565205.1 Solirubrobacteraceae bacterium
CGCTCGATCGACGGCGAGCCGCTCGGCTACGTCAGCACGGTACGGGACATCAGCGAGCGAAAGCGCATCGAGGCGGAGCTCCAACGGCTCGCCACCCACGATCCCCTGACCGGCCTGGCCAACTATCGCGTCCTGCACGACCGGCTCCGAGCAGAGGTCGCCCGCGCCACCCGCCATGGACACCCGCTGAGCGTCGCGGTGCTCGACCTCGACCACTTCAAGGAGATCAACGACCGCTACGGGCATCCGACCGGAGACCGTGTGCTGTGCGAGGCCGCGCACCGACTCAGCGCCGTGGCGCGCGACGGCGAGCTGCTCGCCCGCGTGGGCGGCGAGGAGTTCGCCTGGATCCTCAACTCAGACGGTCTCGAGGCGATCGCCGCCACCGAACGCGCGCGCCAGGCGATCTGCGCCACTCCGTTTGCCGAGGTAGGCACGCTGACGCTCTCCGCCGGCGTGTGCGATCTCAAGGCCGCCGGCGGCCGTGAGCACCTCTTCCAGCGGGCGGACGAGGCGCTCTACTGGGCCAAGCGCAACGGCCGCAACCGCTCGTCCCGCTACAGCTCCGAACTCGCGTACGAACTGGCGACCGCCGCCTTCAAGGACTAGCGGCCGGGCTACGCCCGGCTTGGCTTGCCGGCGTAGAGCTGGGCGCGAACGGCTCATGCGGGGCTCGCCTCGGCGAGCCCCGGTCGGCGCGGGTCGTGCCATCTTTGAAACCAAGTTAGCGGCCGGGCCCCGGGGAGCACTAACGTCAGACCGGATGGACGCCTTCGACGCCGAGGTCACCGTTCGCCGCACTCGCTACGCCAGTGAGCAGACCGGCTGGGCGGTGCTCGACGCCGACGGTCAGGACGGGTCGCCGGTGGTGCTCGTCGGCCCGCTCGTGCACCTCGAGGAACGCGAGCGCGCGCACGTAACCGGGACGTGGGTCAACGACAGCCGGTACGGGCCGCAGGTCAAGGTCACAGCAGCGCGGCCACTGCCGCCGCAGGACGCCGAGGCGCTCGTGGCCTATCTGCGCCGAGTGCGCCACGTGGGCGCCAAACGCGCCCGGGATCTCGTGGCGAGGTTCGGACCTGAATCCGTGCTCGAGGCGATCGACCGCGACCCCGACGGCGCCTTCTCCGCCGTCGGCCTGCGCCGCGCCCGGGGCCAGGAGGCGGCAGCGTCCTGGCACGAGCTCCGGGTCACGCGCCAGCTCCACATGCTGCTCGCGCCGCACGGCCTGGCCTATCTGTGCGGGCGGATCCACGAGCACTACGGCTCGACCGCCCACCGCGTGGTCAGCGAGCAGCCCTACGAGCTGACCAGCGTCTTCGGCGTCGGCTTCCTGATCGCCGATCGGATCGCCCGCGGCGCCGGTGGCACCACTGACGGACCCGCGCGCACGCGGGCCGCGGTCCTGCACGTGCTGGCCGAGGCCGAGCGCAGCGGCAGCACATGCATGCCGGTCGATGGGCTCCGAGCCCAACTGCGGGAGCTGCTCGGCTCCGAGGTCAGCGAGGAGTCGATCGATGAGCTGGTGCGGACCGGCGACCTGGTCCGCGACGAGCAGTGGATATATCGTGTCGCGACGGCCGAGCTCGAAGCCGAGCTCGCCGAGCGCGTCCAGGACCTGATCGGCGGCCCGCTTGGCGACCGGCTGAAGCAGCCGGGTGAGGAGGAGCTGGGTCGCGCGTCGCTGGAGCTGACCGAGGAGCAGCTGGTGGGCTGCATGGGCGCCTTCGCTCACCGCCTGTCGCTGATCACCGGCGGTCCGGGCACCGGCAAGACGGCCTCGATCAAGTCGATCGCGGCGCTCGCCGCGGCTCAGGGAGCGCGCGTGATGCTGGTCGCGCCCACCGGTCGGGCGGCGATCCGCATGGGTGAGGCCAGCGGTCTGCGCGCCACGACAGTCCATTCGGCGCTCGGCTGGATTCCCGGTGAAGGCCCGACCCGCGACGAGGACGACCCGCTGGCCTGCGATCTGCTGATCGTCGACGAGACCTCGATGGCCAACCTCGAGCTGATCGTGATGCTGCTGCGCGCCGTCGGGCGGCGAACGCACGTCGTGCTGGTGGGCGATGCGGACCAGCTCGCTCCGGTCGGAGCGGGAAAGCCGTTCGCCGAGCTGGTCGGCGCCGACACGGTCCCGACCACTTGCCTGACCCACATCTTCCGCCAGGCTGCGGGGAGCATGATCGTCCAGGGAGCACACGCCGTCCGGCGCGGCGAGCTGCCCGAGTTCACGGCCTCGGAGGAGATGCGGCGCGACCTGTTCCTGATCGAGCGTCCGGACGCCGAATCAGCGATGCAGGAGATCGTCTCGCTCGTCTCCGACCGGCTCCCCTCCCACTACAACATCGACCCGGTTCGCGACATCCAGGTGTTCGCCCCGGTGTATCGCGGCGAGCTCGGGATCGATGCGCTGAACCTCGCGCTCCGGGCCGCGCTGAACCCGGATGGGCAGCCGGTCCGCGGTGGCCGGCTGCGGATCGGCGACAAGCTGATGATGACCGGGCGCAACCTGCACGAGCTCGGGCTGATGAACGGGACGCTGCTGCGTCTGCTCGACGAGGTCGTGGGCACCCCGGCCGGCGACCGCGGTGAGGGCGACGACGCGGCGCTGATCCTCGGCGCCGAGGAGGCGGTCTTCCGTCTCGCGCCGGAGGAGTCAGACGCGCTCCGGCTCGCCTATGCCTGCTCGGTTCACCGTGGCCAGGGGATCGAGCTCCCGGTCGCGGTGATCGTTGCCCACCCGGCTTGCGGCGCGTTCTTCCTACGCCGGGAGATGCTCTACACCGCGCTCACTCGCGCCCGATTGGCGACCGTGATCGTCGGGACCCGCGAGGTGATCGCCCGCGCCGCGCGCACGCCCGACACGGGACGGCGCCACAGCCGCGTCGCCGAGCGGCTGGCGCGATAGGGCGCATGGCTCATGCCACGAACGCCCAGCTCGAGAACTGCACCGTGTAGAAGACGAGCAGGATCGCGCCGACGAGCACGGCCTTGCGCTCGAGCCTGCGCTTGGCGATCCAGGCCCCGGCGACCATCCAGAGCGGGAAGATCGTCAGCGTGTAGCGATCGAAGGAGTTCAGTGGCTGGCCCTGCTGGGGACTCCACAGGCACATGGCCAGCGAGGCCGCGGCAAGGCACCCGTACTGCAGCGGCAGCGTGCGAAACGTCGCGACGAGGGCAACGATCGCCAGCGCCAGGACACCGAGCAGGACGATGCTCTCGGCGCCTGCGCTGAACGGGCCGAACAGGGTGGGGTGATAGATCGGCTCGCCGCCGGTGATGATCGATCCGGCGCCACGCAGCGCCGCGCCGACTCCGGCCAGCAGCCCTCCCACGGGCCCGACCGCGACCCGATGCCAGATCGTCTCGACGTGAAACGGCGCCAGCCACGGAAACCCGTCGGCAACCAGCGCCGCCAGGTAGGCAAACAGAGTCGCAGCCGGGACCAGTGCCCACGCAAGCCGGCGGTCGAGCCGGCGGCTGGACCGCAGCCGCATCACCACGAGCGCCAGCGCGAGCAGGAAGCCGGTCGGCCGCGTCAGCGTCGCCAGCGCGCCCAGCACGCCGGCCAGCGCCCAGCGTTCGCGGCGCGCCGCCAGCAGCGCGCCGACCGACAGCATCAGGAACAGCGACTCGGTGTAGATCGCGGTGAAGAACAACGACAGCGGCGCGAAGCACACGATCAGCACCGTGGCCGTGGCCGCCCGTCGTCCGAGCTCGAGCTCGGTCAGCCGATGCAACAGGACCAGGGCGACCAGAAAGGCGACGGCCGAGATCAGGACTCCGGCCACCACGAGTGACCCGGTGAGCAATCCGACCGTGCGGATCAGCAACCGATAGAGCGGAAAGAAGGCGACCCGGCCCGAGGCCAGGGAGCCGTATCCGTGCCTGGCGATGTCGAGGTAGAAGGCCGAGTCGAACCGGTCCACCGAGCCCGCGAGCACGTAGCCGACCGGACCGAGCTGATGCTGGTAGGCCGCCACCTCGAGCGGCGAGGTTCGCTTCGCGGCCGCCAGGACTCCGCCGATCCCGGCCAGCAGGACCAGCAGGCGCGAGGCGACGAACGCCCGCACGGTCGGCGAGGTTCCGCGGACTGCGGCGAGCAGCCCGACGGACGCGCGGCGCAGGACATCGCGCGAAGCGGGCCTGCGGACGCCACGGGTAGTGCCGGCCTGCTCGACCGCCATCGTGGGTCAGCCGGTCCGCTCGTAGATCGCGGTCTTGCGGTCTCCGCCGACGGCGGCAAAGCCCGGCGTGTCGCGCATCAGCAGCTGCGATCCGGTGCCGTCGGTGACGAGCACGATCCGGACGTCTGGGGCGAGCGCGCGACGCCCCCCGGGCGCGCCGGCGATCCAGTCGAGGTAGGCCGCTTGATCGGAGCGCGAGAAGGCGTCGATTGGGTTTCCGGCCCAGATCCTTCCGCCGGCCAGCGCGACCTGCTCGTCGATCGAGCCGTCCGCGAGCACCGGCGATCCGCCGGCCATCGAGATCGCGCGGGCCAGCACCCCGGGGCTGGTGCCGCCGGCAACCGGTCCCCGAACGATCGCGAACCCAAGCGCGGCCACGGACGCCGCCGCGGCGACAGGCATCAGACTGATCCAGGTCCGCCTGGGATTGATTGTCCGCGCGGCCGGGGCGACGAGGAAGAACAGCAGCCAGACTCCGTTGCGCTCGGCCTTCAGCGTGAGCGCGGCCAGCGCCGCGATCACGCACCACTCCCACAGCGCCGGCCGAGCCCTGCGCAGCCGGAATGCCATCAGCAGCGCGGCGAGGATCAGGACGATGTCGAGCGGCGCGCTCAGCGACAGCGGCCCCCACATGCCCTCGCCCCTCTGGGCGGCGACGTTGGTGAGCACGCCGTGGTAGTAGGCCACGGTGTGCCAGACGGCGGGGGTCAGGCCCAGCGCCAGGATCGACGTCGCGGCGACGGCGAGTGAGCGCCCCCGCTCGCTGCGCACGCGGGCCAGGATCAGGTAGGCGAGCACAACTCCCTCGCCGAGCAGCGCCGCCCCGTGGAGGTTCGACCACAGCGCGACCAGCGGGACCACGAGCCAGATCCGCCAAGAGGGCCGGCGGGCCTCGGCCCGGAGCAGCGCGATCAGGACGGGAAAGAGGGCGATCGAGAAAACCTGCACCCGAGCGATGGCCAGGCTCGGCAGCGCTCCCACTCCCGCGAGCAGGAGCGCACCGGCGATGCCGGCCGGTTCGGCGCCGCCGTCACCGGCGTCGCGAGCGAGCATCCACAGCGCGAAGGCGGCGGCGAGCAGCTGCGCGAGCATCAGGCCACGATCGCCGAGCGCCGCCTCGAGGCCCTCGAAGATCAGCTCCGCCAGCACGAGCACGTTCGGCCAGTGGCCAGTCGGGGCGACGGCGAACGGTACCCCCTTGGGGATCGCGTCATGGGCGACGATCGAGTGGCCGAGCGCGGCCAGCCACTGCGCATCCGAGCCAACCGTCGCCAGCAGGGCCGCCAGCCCGACGACGATCGCGACCGCTGCGGGTACGAGCACGCGCGGTCCCGCGACGCCCGGGCTTTGACGAACTGAGGACACCTGTGGGATCTATCGCCCCGGCGCCGCGGGCGGCGCCCTAGACCTTCGTCTAGTCGACCTACCGCATCGTCGTATCCCGCGTGCGCGCGCCGCGGACGATCCAATTGCATGTCGTCGTTGGCATTTCCGCGTGAGGCTGCGCCGACCCGTTCGGCGCGTTTCAGCCTGTCGGCGGTGCTCAGCGAACGAAGCTCCGATGTCCTGCTCGGAGTGGTCGCCGTCACCTTCGCGGCGGCGCTCCTGATCAACCTCCCGAACGAGTTCAGCGTCGACAGCTGGCTGGAGCTGGTCGCCGGACGCGCCGTCTGGCAGACCGGGATCCCCCACCACGACACGCTGACCGTGCTCGCCCACGGCGCCACCTGGATCGACCAGCAGTGGCTGTCCCAACTCGCCAGCTATGCGCTCTACCTGCTCGGCGGCCTCGGGCTCCTCGGGCTGGTCAACGTCGGGCTGTTCGCCGGCGCCGCCGCCGGCTCGATCGTCGCCTCACGCCGGCTCGGGGCCGGGTTCCGCTCGGTGCTCGTGGTGCTGCCGTTCTGCATCGCGCTGATCGCCCCCGCCCGCGAGGTGCGCACCCAGGAGCTCGCCATGCCGCTGTTCGTGGGGCTCGTTTACCTGCTCGCCCGCGATAGCCGCAGTCCGTCGCGCCGCGTCTACTGGTGCCTGCCGATCCTCGTCCTGTGGGCCAACCTCCACGGCACCGTCACGCTCGGGGCGATGCTGGTCGCGCTGCGCGGCCTCACCATCGCCTGGGAGCGCAGGCACGCCCTCGTTCACTCGCTGGCTGCGTGGAGGCGCCCGGCCGCACTGATCCTAGGCGCTCCCACCGCGATCCTGCTGACGCCCTACGGGCTGGGAATGATCGGCTACTACCGCTCGACGCTGCTCGGAAGCACGCTCCGCAAGACGGTCACGGAGTGGCAGCCGGTAACCAGCGTGCCGGTTGTCGCCGCGGCTCTGTTCATCGTCGCCGGCTTTGCCATCTGGTCCTTCGGCCGTAACAGCACACGGACCACGAGCTGGGAGCGGATCGCGCTCCTCGCCCTCGCCGCCGGAAGCATCTCGGTAGTGCGCAACGCGCTCTTCTTCGGGCTGTTCGCACTGATGATCCTGCCGGTCTCGTTGTCGCTGCGAGAGGGCGCGGCGGCCGCGAGCTCAGGGGGACGGCGGAACGTGATCAACGGGGCGATTGCGGCGGTCGCAGTACTGGCGCTCGTGTTCGCCACCGCCGGCACGCTCCTTCGCCCGGCGGCGAGCATCGAGTTCGCCTATCAGCGGGCCGGGGTTCTGCGAGCGGTGCAGAGCGAGACCAGGTCAAATCCCTCGCTGCGGGTGCTGACCGATGACCGGTTTGCCGATTGGCTGCTGTGGCGCGACCCGGCGCTGGGCGGTCATATCGCCAACGACGTGCGATACGAGTTGCTCAACGTGGCCCAGATCGGCCGGCTGGAGAACGCGCTCACGGTCGGCGGACCATCCTGGAAGCAGGGCGCCCGCGGCTACCGGCTGCTCGTGCTCGACAGCAAGTACGACTCCGCCGCGGTCCGCGCGTTCCGCGCCGAGTCAGGCAGCCGGGTGCTTTACAACGACGGCGAACGCGTGGTCATCCTGCGCGGCGCTCGTGAGGCGGCGTGATGTCCCGCTTCGTGGCCCGAATCGCCCATCGTGGCAAGCAGGAGTCAGGCGCGGTACTCGTCATCACGGCGATCATGATCGTCGCATTCATCGGGCTGGCGGCGCTGGCGATCGACGTCGGCTCCTTCTACCAGGCCCAGCGCCACGCCCAGGCGGCTGCCGACGCCGCCGCACTCGCCGGTGTCAACGACCTCCCGACCAGCCAGGCCCTGGCTACAACCGCCGCCGACAACTACGTGGCGCAGAACTATCCGGGCACATCGACGCCAATCGTGACCTACCCCAGCACGACGCAGATCAAGGTCGTAGTCAATGCCAACACGCCGAGCTTCTTCGGCCAGATCTTCGGGATCACCAGCGCCAACGTCAGCGCCACGGCGATCGCCGGCCAGCCGACGGGAAGTACGCCGGCCGCCCTGTTCGCGATGGACTCGACCTGCACAGGCGACGGCATCAAGATCAGCGGCAACAACATCAAGGTCCCTGGCGGCATCACCGACAACGGCACCTTCTCGCAGAGTGGAACCTCCGCCAATAACACGTTCGGTGGCACGACCTTCGGCGGCCCGAACAACTGCACGGACACCTTCAGCACCAGCTCTACATACGCTAACCCTGGGGGCGCCCCGACCGCCCTCAACAGCCTCACTCCGTGGCCGCTGGATTACAGCTCGGCGGCCCTGAAGCCCGCCTGTACCCAATCCGGGGTCAGCTTCAACTTCGCCACGACCAGCAACACCGACGCGGTCTACTGCGCGACCGGAAACATCACGATCGCCGGCGGCGTGAGCCTCCCCAATGCGACGCTGATCGCCGACAGCTTCACCTTCAGCGGGACCGGCATCAGCGTAGGCTCGGCCAGCACCGGGAATGGCCTGTCGATCTACGAGACCGGCATCAGCCCGCTCGTGATCTCCCATCAAAACTTCACCGCCAACACGATCTTTGCGCCGCAGGCCGAGGTCCAGATCTCCGGCGACTCGTCGAACAACACATTGACCGGCTTTGTCGAGGGCTACGACGTGACGCTGGTCACGAACAACTACACGATCATCGGCACCGGACCCCCGTCATTCGGCTTCGTCGGGGCGTTGGTGGGGTGAGCGTCCACGTCCAACGCGTGGGCGTTGGGGGCGCGAACGTCGACGTCCGCCGCCTGTGGAGCCTTGGCTGGAGGGCACTGCTCGTCGTGGCGATCCTGGCCGCGGTCCCGCTGTCCACGGTCCCGCTGCTCAACAAGTTCCACGTCGTCGCCATGTACGACTTCCGCGGTGGGCTGTACAACGCCGGCACGGCGATCCTCCACGGCCTGAATCCGTATCACGCCGGATTCCTGGCCCACCAGGCGGCGATCATGCGCGCCGGCGGCGTCGCGATCGGCGAGACGACGTTCCGCACCTTCTCCCTCCCCGTCTACCCCGCCCCGGCCAACCTCGCTGTGATCCCGCTGAGCCTGCTTCCGTTCTGGGCCGCCGGCGCGATCTACGGGATCCTGTCGGTGGCCGCGATCGTGCTCGCGCTCTGGTGGCTCGAGGTCCGCGACTGGCGCTGCTACGCGCTCACCCTGCTCTCATGGCCGTTCATCTTCGGGCTGCTGATTGGCGCCCTCGGCCCGTTCCTCGTCCTCGGAGCGGCCGCCGCCTGGCACTGGCGCACGCGGCTATGGCCGCCGGCGATCGCGATCGCCTCGATCGTCGTGGCCAAGATCTTCCCGTGGCCGATCGCGGTGTGGCTGCTGGTCACCAGGCGCTACCGGGCGTTCGCGCTCGCGGTGGTGATCGCCGCGACGGTGACGCTCGCGGCCTGGGCGGTGATCGGGTTCAGCGGCATGCTCGAGTACCCGCAGATGCTCGCCAACGTCTCTTTCATCCAGGAGCTCAGGGCCACCTCGGTGGTGGCGATCCTGATCGCGCTCGGCCTGTCCCCGTTCGCCGCCACCGCGTTCGCGATGGCCGCCGGACTCGGCATGCTCGCCGCGGCCTGGCGGGCGACCCGGCGACCGGGCGGAGAGCGGACTGCACTCGGCCTGGCCATAATCGCCACGCTGACCGCCGCCCCGATCGTCTGGGACCACTATCTCGTGCTGCTGCTGATCCCGATCGCGCTGCGCTCGCCGAGGCTCTCGGGCCTGTGGTTCCTTCCCCTGACCGGCCCGATGCTGGTCACGGCCTCATCTCTGGTCGTGCCGTTCAGCAACAAGGTGCACGCGACACGCCCCGAGACACTGCGCGCGATCGTCTGGGTCACGATCGAGGCGATCGTGACCATCTCGCTGTACATGTCGGCCGCTGACGTCGCCGGGCTCCGGCGCCGGGTTGCCAGGCGGCTACGCGGAGCTGCCGGCGTCGGCCGCAATCGCGCGCTCGAGCATCCGGTCGGGTAGGCGGGGGCGGTCCCGCCCGCGCGGCGACCCGAGCGCTGCCCACGGATGATCAGCATCGAAGAGACCGAGGGCGCAACCCGACACCTCAGACCGAGCATCGACCTCGACGCGAGGGTCGGTGTGGCACGCGCGCGACCGTCATCCGAGCCTCCGAAACGCGGAAAATCCGAGCGGCAGATTGGAGCCGTGGCGGAGGCTCTGGCCACAGCCTCCGGGAGGCAGCCGCCCCGTACCGCCGTACGTGATCGCCGCCGGGCCGACGCCGGCGGCAAGCAGCTGTTCTCGCCGGATCAATCCAGACTCCGGCGACCCTTCTGAGGACCTAGATGCCGCCCAGGTTGTGGCCCACCGCGTACGCGGCCGGGTACATGATCACGATCATCAGCGCGGGCATGACCAGGAACATCAGCGGGAAGATCATCTTGATCGGCGCCTTCTGCATCTTCTCCCGCGCAGCCTGACGGCGGCGGCGGCGCATGTCGACCGACAGCTCGCGCATGATCGGGCCGACCGAGACGCCCATCGACTCACCGCGAGTGGCGGTGCGCACGAACGCCCGCATCGATGGCGTGTCGCATCGCTCGCCCATGTCCTCGAGACCCTGGAACATCGAGATCCCGAGCCGCTGCTGCTTCATCGTCAGCCGCAGCTCGTCGCCCAGCGCGCCACGGGAGCGGCTGGCCACGAGATCCAGAGCGGCGCCAAAACCCATGCCGGCCTCGATCGTGGCGATCAGCAGGTCGATCACATCAGGGAGCTGGCGGTCGATCTCCTCCAGCCTGGTCGCGCCGCGGCGGTGGATCATGATCCCGGGAAGCTGCCAGCCCATCGCCGCGGTCACGACGACGAGCAGGATCTTGAGGCTCGACAGACCGCTCGCGGCCATCAAGAGAAAGAAGAACACCGGCAGGCCGACGGCCCCTAGCACTCGGTAACCGTGCGCTCTCTCGGGCGTGAGGTCGTAGAAACCCGCCGCGGACAGCTCGTTGGTCTTGAGCGCCGGCAACGACGGGACGCGCTTCATCGCCCAGCCACCGACCCGCTCGGCAAGGATGCCCAGCCTTACCTTGAACGAAGGGCGGCCGTGGCCTTCCTCAATGGGATCGGAGTCGAAGCCATAGTCGGCGATCTCGCGGAGGTGCGTCTTGAGTGCAAGTCTCGGAACCACGATCGCCCGGACCACGAGCCGCCCGCTGACCGCCGCCAGGATGATCCCCATCACCAAAAGAAGAATCGTCATCGCTCAGACCTTTACGTTGATGATTTTGTTCATGATTTTCCACCCGGTGAACACCATCAGGGCGGAGACGATGATCAGTCCGATCCCGATCGTGGTGTGGAACATCGGGTGCGCATAGGCCGGCGAGATGACGCTGATTCCGATCAGCAGAAGCGGCGGCAGGCCTGTGAGAACCCAGCTCGACATCTTCGCCTGCCCGGTCAGGGCCTTGACCTCGCGACGGAGGTCGGCCCGCTCGCGGGCGCCCTCAGCGACGCGGTCGAGCGCCTCGGCTACGTTTGATCCAGAGCGCCGGTTGAGCGCGGCGACGAGCGCAACCTGATCCATGTCCTCGGCGTCCATGCGTCGCGCGATCGCTTCGAGCGACTCCTCGAGCGGAAGGCCGAGCTGCTCGTCGCGGATTGCCCGCTCGAGCTCTGACTTGATCGGCTCGTCGGCGCTCTCAGCCACCGAGGTCAACGCCCCGACGACGGTGCGACCGGCGCGCATCGCGCCGGCCAGATCCTGGAGATGCATCGGCAGGAGCTCCCGGAAGAGCTCGCGCTGCTTGCGCGCCGCCCGCTTGATCCAGGTGCGGAGGACCAACGGCGCCACCATCAGCACCAGCAGCCCGTAGAGGGCCGTTCCTGTCACCAGGAACAGCAGCAGCGCGAGCACCGTCCCGACGATCATCGCCCGCTTGAGCAGCTGTTGCGGGGTTCGCGGATTCCGGGAAATCTCGACGTCAGCGACAAACTTCGGCCAGATGTTGCCTCGCTCCAACATCCGCATGACCACCGGGAAGCCCCCAGGGCTCTCTTCCTCCAACTCCCCGGACTCGAGGACCGGAGCGGCGTAGCTTCCGACTCTGGCGCGAACCGCGCGCTTGTCAGGACGTTTGAGGATCAGCATGATCGCCACCCCGACGAGCAGCGCGGCGATGCCGGCGATCACCAACATCGAGCTGGACGATCTCCAGAAGGAACTCGCCGGAGCTGGAGCCGGAGCCGGCGAGGCCGGGGCGACAAAGCTGGGCGACGGGGAGAGCGGGCTGGTATTGGCGGCGCCCGGACCGGACGACGCACGATGGACTCGCGCGGCGACATGGTGGACCGGCGACCGAGCCGTGTAGGCAGCCGTGACCGCGCCCTGCGTCCCATCGACGGTGGCGCTCACGGTGACGGCTTGGCCGGGGCGCATCCGCGAGCGGTACCGGAGGATGTAGCCGGCGCTCGCCGTGGAGTAGACCTTTCCAAGCTGCTGAGGAAGCGTCCCGGGGGTCGCGCTGACGAATGGGCCCGGGGCGCTCTGCTTCAGCGCTCCCAGGGACGACGCGGTGGCTGACTGGTCAGTGAGCCCGATCGTGAACACGGGGATGTGCGCGGCTGAAGCCGCAGCGATCGCCCCTCGCGACGCGTGGGCCTGCGGACTCGCTCCGTTTCCATCCGAGATCACGGCGACCGCACCGGCCGCGTCGCGGGCGTGAAAGAGCTGATCGAGTGCGAGCGTGCTGGCGGCAGATGCGTCGGCTCCGGGAATCGTCGGGGGGGTTGACCCGAGCGCCGTGCTGATCAGTCCCGCGTCGGTGCTCAACGGCAGGAGCGCGCTGGGAGTCGCGCCGAACAAGACCAGCCCGAGCGCCTGCCCGGCGCTGCGCCGAGCCGCGAGCAGGCGAACGGCGCTCATCTCGTCGTTCAACGGCGCCCCGGTCGTGCTGGGGCTCTGATCGACCGCGACGACGAAGCCGAAGTCGCCCTGGTTGGCTTTGGCAAGCGGGGTCAGCGAGAAGGCGGTGACGGGGAGCCCGTTCTCGCTCACGTGGATCTTGGCTGACGTCAGCTGGACCTTGCGCGGGACGGAAAGGATCAGTGATTCATTCGGGAAGCTCGAGCCACTTCCGCCCCAGCCGGTCAGGCTCGGGAGGGGCTTCGGCTTGGGCTTCTTCGGTTTGGCGGCGACCTTCGGCTTCGCGGTGACCTTCGGCTTCGCTGCGACCTTCGGCGTTGCGGCGACCTTCGGCTTCGCGGCGGCCGGCGTGGTCTTGGCCTTGGGCGTGATGCTCGTAACCGCGCTCGGGGTCGTCTTCGTGCCGGCAGCAGCACTGGTAACCGGTGTCGCCTTGTGGGTGCCGGCGCCCGACCCGCTGCCCGCGTCGGCTCCGGCCGGAAGGGCCAGCACGAGCGCGACGGCGGCCACGGCCGCCGCCCGTCGCCGCCGGGGCGATGCGCGCCGGTCAGGCACGACCGGCGCCTACGGACTGCAGGCTCGGGGGCGCCCCTTTGGCCAGATGGCCGGGCACCTCGATGCCGCGACGTTCGAACTTGTCCAGGAAGCCCGGGCGCAGGCCCGAGCCCTTCAGCGTGCCGACGATGTGGCTGGTGGACGTCACCGCATCGACCTCGAACTTGTAGAGGTCCTGGAGCGTGATCACGTCGGACTCCATCCGCTGAACCTCGGTGATCGCGACAACCTTGCGCGTCCCGTCGCTCATCCGCTCGATCTGGATCATGAGGTCGATTGCCGAGGCGATCTGCTCGCGGATCGCGCGAAGCGGGAGGTCGTAGCCGGCCATCATCACCATCGTCTCGAGTCGAGCCAGCGCGTCACGCGGCGTGTTGGCGTGAAGCGTCGAGAGGGAGCCGTCGTGGCCCGTGTTCATCGCCTGGAGCATGTCGAGTGCCTCTGGACCACGGACCTCTCCGATGACGATTCGATCGGGACGCATACGCAGCGAGTTCTTCACCAGGTCGCGGATCCCGATCTCGCCCTCGCCCTCGATGTTCTTCGGGCGTGACTCCAGCCGCAGCACGTGACGCTGGCTCAGGTAGAGCTCGGCGGCGTCCTCGATCGTGATGATCCGCTCGCGGTCGGGGATCGAGGCGGACAGGGCGTTGAGCATCGTCGTCTTTCCCGAGCCGGTGCCCCCGGCGATCAGGATGTTCAGACGAGCTTGGACGCACTTGCTGAGCAGGTCGGCGGTTTCCTCGGTCAGCGCGCCGCGCTTGATCAGCGAGTTCATGTCGATGCGCTGCTTGCCGAACTTACGGATCGTCAGCAGCGGCCCGGACAGGGACAGCGGCGGGATCGTGGCATTGATACGGCTTCCGTCCGGGAGGCGTGCGTCAACCATCGGAGATGACTCGTCGATCCGCCGGCCGACCTGGGCAACCATCTTGCTGATGATCCGCTGAAGATGTCCGTCGTCGGTGAAGCGCACCGGCGTCTTGTGAAGCCGCCCAGCGCGCTCGACCCACACATCGTGTGGACCGTTGACCATGATCTCGGTGACGGTCTCGTCCTCGAGAAGGCGCTCGATCGGCCCGTGGCCGAGGATATCCGCCGTGAGCTCGAGGGCGATCCGTTCGCGATCCTCTCGCGAGATCCCAGCCTCATGTGAGAGGCGCTCGGTGAGCTCCGCCTGCACTCGGTTGCGAAGCGTGATCGGATCGAGTTCGGTGTTGAACAGCGTGCGACCGAGATCCCGGATCAGCTCCATGTGGATCTTGGTCTTCATGTCGGAAAACGGCACCGCGAACCCTTCGGTGGACGCCCGCTCCTGAATCACCTTGCTCTGCTGCGGCTGCTTCGACAGCCGTTCGTGGAGTTCCATCACGCACTCCTGCGCCGGAACAGCGACTGGCGCGGCGCGCGGGCCGTTTCTTTCTCGGGTGCAGGAGCGAGCTCGATCACCGGCGCCGCCGGTGCCGACGTGCTCCTCGCGGCTGCCTCGTCGATGTAGAGATCCGCCAGCTGCCGAAATGCCTTTGCCGCCTCGGAGCCGCGCTGCATCGTGATCGGCACGCCCTGGTTGACCGAGCGTGTGATGTCACGATGGCTCGGCACAAGGATGTCGACGTCGCGGCCGAGGATCGCGAGCACGTCTTCCCGCTCGATGCCGACGTTCGTGTTGGCCCGGTTGAGCAGGATCTTGACCCGTCGGCGGTCGTATTCCATCCGCTCGAGAGTCTCGAGTCCGAGCTTCGTGTTCTTGAGCGACAGGGTGTCGCGCATCGCCACAACGAGGATGTAGTTGGACGAATCGATCGAGCTGATCACCTCGGGCCCGAAGCTCGGTGAGGTATCGAGCACGACGAACTCGAACATCTCGCCCAGCAGCCGCTGGACCTCGCCCAGAAACGGCACCGTGATCATCGCCGCCTGGTCGGGTCGGACGGGAGCCAGCAGCGCGCGGGCGCCTGAGGAGTGCTCCATCAGGAAGTCCTCGAGCTTGCCGGCGTCGAGCGAGCCGCCCGAGCGGACGAGGTCATAGATGGTGCGCATCGGGGTCAGCCCCATCGTGAGCGCGACATCGCCGAACTGGAGGTCGAGGTCCATCACGACGACGCTGTGGCCGGCGTCAGCCAGCGCGACGGCAAGGTTCACCGAGGTCAGCGTCTTGCCGCTTCCGCCCTTGAGGCCGAGAACGCAGATCACGTTCTGGACCGCCTGCTCCTTCGGGACTGCCGTGCCGCGGCGGCGCATTACGGCCTTCTCGAGCGCGAACACGAGCTGTCGGGCCAGCGCGCCGTCGAGGGCCGCGTCGGCCTCGCTCGGCATCGCGACGATGTCGTCGACGCCATTTTGGAACGCCTCGCCGATGTAGCCACCCGTGCCTCTGGGACACAGGAGCACGATCGGCCGGGTCGCGTGCTGGCGCTGAGCGGAGACCACGAAGTCCCGCACCTCAGCGGAGTAGTCGGCGACGGCCACGACCAATGCATCGCCGGAGCCGAGACCGCTCGCCGTCGGACCGCCGACCTCGAGGTAGTCGAGCACGGTCACTCTCGGGTCACGCGCGACGATCGTTTCGATCAAAGCGCGGTCGACTTCCCCGTCGAGTGCGACGAGTATCTCAAGTTCGCTGCTCATTAGTGCTTCCCCGTTGTCGTAGGCGGTACCGAGCTCAAGATCGAGCTCAGCGTGGTCTGTGCAGCCTGCGGGCGCAGTGCGTTGAGCGGCCGCAGGAGTAGCCAGATCTTCCCGTTGTCGGCCGCGTACGCGACCTTTGCGGCGTCGGCCGAGCTGACGGCCAGCACGAGGCTGCCGCCGGTCGGGGTGCCGGCCGCGGCGGGTGTCCCTGCCGCGGGGGCGCTCGCCGCTGCGCTGCCCGAGGGCTTGATGACCAGCGCGTTCTCAACCAGGAGCACGAGATCCTGGCCAAAAAGGGCGTAGACGTCGACTCGATCCCCCACCTGGACGACGTCGGTGTCACCGTGGGACTCGTCGATCGTGATCGACACGGCCCTCTGGTCAGGCTGAAGTTGAGCCGCGACGCCGAGAACCGCGGCCCCGGCGAAGTCGCCGGACGTAAGCTGCTGGCCGGGCAGGATGTCCGTAGTGGCGGTCTTTCCAGCCAGGAGCGCGGGGTCGCTGAGCGCGCCGGCGGTCACCTGCGTGGAGAGAACCGGCGTCGCCTTGTAGAGCTGGCGAGCGACGATCACCTGGGCTGAGGTTCCCTTCTGGATCGGGCCCGAGGCGATAAGGACGGTCGCCTGCTGGTTCGTGGTGACCAGGTTCTTGCGGTAATGGTTGAGGGCGACGAGGACCAGCCCGGCCGCGGCGAGCGCGCACAGGAACGCGAGGAGCAGCGCTCCCTTCCGGCTGGCGAGCATGCCACCGAAACTCGGTCGGGACAGTCTTTTCTGACTCAGTTTCATGCTGAAGCTCCTCGTGGAATCAGGAAGAAGTTGGGCACCCGGCCGTAGAGGCCGTGGCCGTGGCGTCGTTTGTCCATACGGCAGCCGTTCTGGCCACCTCGACGCGCATCTCGGCCGACTGGACGATCTTGATGCTGGTGCCGAGGAAGGGAAGCTGGGCCGTCGCCACGACGCACGCTCTGACCGGCTGTCCAACCGCTCCGGTCGAACCCGTCGGGTAGTAGATGTAGACCGTCGCGGACGAGCTCACGTCGCCGCTGCCGTTCTGCAGCTCCCCTGAGGCCTGCTGCTTGATGAACTGCTGGAGCGTGGTGGGCGAGGTTCCCGGGTTGACGTTCACGGCTGCCTGGCGCGTGCCCTGCTCGGCCATCTGTGTCTCCTGATTCGAGTAGTTCTCGTAGCGCCCGAAGTACAGGATTCCGAGGATGATCAGGATCAGCACTGGCAGCACGATCGCGAACTCGACCATCGACTGCCCCCGCTCCTGGCGAAGTAGGCTCGCCAGTCGTCGGAAGGTGGAAGTGGGTCTGTTGCATCGCTTGCCGGCTGGAAGGTGTGTGGATTGGGCGCGAATGGTTCGCACAAGAGACGTATCGTTCGACCAGCCCTAGATCTCTACTGAGAGAACCTCTAGTTGGACCTAGACGAACGTCTAGGTGGCCAGCACCGCGGGTTTAACGACGAAGCGCCCGCCTGAGAAGCTGTCCCAGGCGGGCGCGATGTTGGAGTCGGACCGACTAGACGTGACTGGCGGTCGAGCCGAAGAGCGAGGAGATCGCGCCACCAAGCGTGACAGCGACGACGACCACGACGAGCGCGATGACGGCGATCAGGATGCCGTACTCTGCCATCGTCTGACCCTCCTCACGGCGCATGCTCGGGATGAGCGTGCTCGCGAAGGCAATAAGGTTATTCAACAAGGGTTCACCTCCTCCCTTCTGTCGTGCCGGTTAGGCCGTGTGTATCCGAGAGGCGAGACTTGGCCCACCGGCGTGACTGACCCCCGGTGTGAACTTCTTTGGTTTCTCGCCATGGCCCCAGCATCGGAATCCGTGATGTCCTGGCATGAGAGAAGAACCGCTAGTTCGAACCTAGACCAAGGTGGAGAGCCCCAGCCGGTGGTTGAGGGCCCTCCCCAGTCCGGAGCTACGGATAGGCCGATCTAGACCTTCGGGGGATCGTGTCGCGGCCTTCGCGCGGCGACATACCTCATATGACGTCTGGCAACTCGGGGTCACTGACGGTCGAGGACTGGCTCGCGCTCGAACGTTTCGACTACGCGCGCGTCGGTGAGCGCTGGGCCGTGCTTCGCCTGCTGGCCGGCATCGGCCAGGAGCACGGTGCACCAGCGCAAGCGAAGCTCGTGGTCGAACGCGACGCAGGCGCCGACACCGCCGATACGTATCCCGCGCGCGCATGCGCGCTCGAGCGGCGGGTCAACGCAGGCGCCGGCGGTGGCTCGAGTAGCGGGCTGCTGTGGCGAGCATCGTTCGCGCTGCCGCTCGAGATCCTGAATCGCCAGGAGCTCAGCTTTGGGCTCACTGCCGATGGCCGCGCCCTGATGACGCTTCCAGCCCCCGTGCCGCGAATCATCGATCGGCAAACCCTGCTTCTCGGGCGCTCGCCGTACCGAGCGGCGCCCCAGCACAAACTCCAGGTCGGAAACGTGAAGCAGCGCGTTGCCGCGCTCGCGACGGCCGTCGCCGTGACCACAGCGTCAACTCCGGCGATCGGCCTCGCCGCGAGCAGCACGCCCCATGCTGCGGTTTCGGCGCGTCCGCACGGCTGGGGAGCCGGCGCTGGTTCGTCCGCCAGGCCACGCGTCGTCGAGCTGCCCGCGAAGGCTGTGACCAAGTCCCTCCCAGGCGCGCCGGGCGCTACCGCCCCTGCCCAGACCGCGCCGAGCACGCTGGTGCCAGCTGCGACCCGTGCCGCCGCGCCTCGAGCACTCGGGTCTTCACCGGCCGTCGACGCGAATGGCCAACCCTGCGTCCCGAACGACAACCAGCCGACGCTGGCCAATCCGCAGCCCGCTGGCGCCCCAGCCGGAGCGGCGCTGCCGGTGTGCGCCCCGGCGGTCGATCCTCGACACCCGCCACGGACGGCCAAGCCGCACCACGCGGTGCAGTTGGCGAAACCCCATCGCCAGACGCAATCGGGTACAAGCCATCCCGCGAGCAACGCCCCCAAGCCGGCCCAGCCGGTTCCCACCCCGGGATCGGGCGCCAGCGGCGGGAGCGCGCTGACCACCCCGCCGA
>DATCNP010000179.1:0-5000 GCA_036565205.1 Solirubrobacteraceae bacterium
GCTGTGACCTCCTCAGGCGATTCGTGCATGCGTTCAAAAGACAATCACCTCCCGCGGCGTGGCCGGCGTCGAGCGCGGCGCCGGCGTACGCTGCCTCTCGCGTGAGCCCGGACGCCTCCACCAACACCGATCTGTCGGTGCTCGAGCGATTGGTCCAGCCGGCCGGCAAGGACGTGGTCGACATCGGCTGCGGTGCCGGCGGTCTCGTTCGCGAGCTCGCCGGCTTGGGCGCTCGCCCCGTCGGAGTCGAGGTCTCCGAGCGGCAGCTCGCGGCCGCGGTGGCTCGGGACGCGGGCAGCGGCGCGCGGTATCTGATCGGCCGTGCCCAGGCGCTTCCACTGCCAGACGCATCGGTGGACGTGGCGATCTTCATGCGAACGCTCCACCACGTGCCGCCGCCCGATCTGCTCTCGGCACTGGGTGACGCACGCCGCGTGTTGCGCCCAGGGGGCACGGTCTACGTCGCGGAGCCGCTGGCCGAAGGCGATTACTTCACGCTCACGAGCATCGTCGAGGATGAGCAGGCGGTGCGCGAGGCGGCTCAGAACGCGCTCGGCGGCGCCTCCGGAGCCGGGCTTGAACGTGTACGCACGGTCGACTACGACATCCGTGTCTGTCTCCCCGACCTGGCCGCGTTCCGCACGCGAACGGTCAGCGTGGACCCAGATCGAGCGAAGGTGTTCGATACCCACCTTGCCGAGCTCGCGGCTGCCTTCGAGCAGCTTGGAGAGCCGGGGGAGCGCCCTGGAGAGCGCTGCTTCTCGGTGCCGATGCGTGCCGACGTCCTGCGTGCCGATGACGGTCAACGCTGACTACGTGGCGCTCCATCCCGACCAGCGCTCAACCGAGATCACAACGAGCGCGCCCTCGAGCCGCCGGTCGCGGTAGGCGGGATATCGACGTTGGAGCGCGCCGACGGCCGCCACCCGCAGCTCGGCCTCCTCGCCGGCAGCGAGCACGCGCGCGCGGCCATCGGCTCGCGCCCACCACAGCGTCGACCAGTCGTCGCTGTAGTGGTCGGCGAGGACGGCGACGTGCGGATTGGCCGAGATATTGGCCAACCGGCGTAGCGCGGTCGTCCGCTTGGGCTTGTGATCGATGGCGCTGACCAGCGTCGCTTCGCTAAGCAGCGCGAAGGTGATCGGGACGATGTGCGGGCGGCACTCGGCGTCCGCGGTGGCCAGCCGGGCCACCGGGACAGCGAGGAATCTGCTGCGGGCCTCGCCCGGGTCCACGCGTCGAGGCTAACGGGACGCGCGAGTTGTAGCGTTAGACCGATGCGCGCGCCCATCACACTCGATCTCCACCTGCCCAACTTCAACTACCCCGACACCGGACCCGACCAGGTCTTCGAGCGGCTGGTCGAGATCGCCTCGACCGCGGAGCGGTCCGGCTTCAGCTCGATCTCGCTGATGGACCACCTGCACCAGATCCCGCCCGTCGGGCCGCCGACCAACTGGATGTTCGAAGGCAGCACGATGCTCGCCGCGCTGGCGGCCCGGACCTCAAAGGTGACGCTGGGGCTGCTGGTTGGCGGTGTCACCTATCGCAACCCCGCTCTGCACGCGAAGATCGCCACGACGATCGATGTCGTTTCCGGGGGGCGGGCGTGGCTCGGTCTCGGCGCGGCCTGGTTCGAGGATGAGCACGGCGCTTACGGCTTCGAGTTTCCGGCACTCAAGGTGCGCTTCGAGATGCTCGAGGAGGCGCTTCAGATCTGCCGGGCGATGTTCACCCAGGAGCGCGCAAGCTTCGAGGGCAAGCACTTCCGCGTCGACGGCGCGCTCAACAATCCCAAGCCGCTGCGCGGCGACCTGCCGATCGTCGTTGGCGGTAGCGGGGAGCGCAAGACGCTGCGCCTGGTTGCGCGTTACGCCGACGGCTGCAACGTTTTCGGCGATCCGGCCCACGCCAAGCATCTGATGGAGGTGCTCGCCTCCCACTGCGAGGAGGCCGGCCGCGATCCGGCCGAGATCACCAAGACGCGTCTGGGCATCGCGGTGATCGCGCCGACGCACGAAGGGGCGATGGCCAAGCTCGATTTCCTCCGGCAGGCCGGGATACCCGAAGATCGGCTGGCCGCGGTGATGGCCGGCGATCCGGACAGCATCGCCGAGCAGGCCTCGGCGTTCATCGATGCCGGCATCGAGGGCCTTACGGTGACGATTCCCGATGTGCACGACCTCGAGGCGGTCGAGCTTGTCGGCAAGACGCTCGGGCCGCTGTTCGCCGGACAGAAGGTCTAGCCCCGAGCCGACGCGTCCTCGCCCGAGGACGCGACTGCTTCAAACTCCAGACAAGCGAGATGGGACCCGCTCAGGAAATTGAAACGGTCAAGCTCCGTTCGGCGGACGGGATGACCGAGGCCGAGTTCGCCCCCGAAGCGAACATGGTCTGCTGTTCGCTCCGCCACCGCGGGGCCGAGCTGCTGGACGGCGGCCAGGGGCTCCAGGCTTACGCCGAGCGCGGCAAGACGATGGGGATCCCGCTGCTCTACCCGTGGGCCAATCGCCTCTCCGGCCTTGGCTACGAGGCCGCGGGCAAGCGAGTCAGCCTCGAGCAGGCCGGGGAGCTGATCCCGCACGATCCCGACGGGCTGCCGATCCACGGTGTACTGCCGGGCCTGCTCCGCTGGCACGTCGAGCCCGGCTCCGTGTCTGACCGGGTCGTGGCACGGCTGGACTGGGGCTCCTCACAGCTGCTCGAGCTGTTCCCTTATCGGCACGAGGTGCGCTTCGCCGCCCGTCTGCGGGAGGCCGAGCTCGAGATTGCGACGACGGTCCGTGCGACCGGTCCCGACCCGGTGCCGGTTTCGTTCGGCTTTCATCCCTACCTGCGCGTTCCCGGGGCACGCCGCAACACGTATCGCGTCAGCCTGGGCGCGTTCAGGCGGCTGGTTCTCGACGAGCGGATGATCCCGACCGGGGAGCGCGTGCCGGTTGAGCGCCGGATCTTCCGGCTCGAGGACCTGAGCCTGGACTACGCGCTCGACGGGCTCGAGCTGCCTCCCGAGTTCGCGGTCTCGGCCGGCGGGGTGGCGCTGACCGTGACCTTCAACCACGGCTTCCCGTTCGCTCAGGTGTACGCCCCGCCGGGGCACGACTACATCTGCTTCGAGCCCATGACCGCGCCCCCGAACGCGCTCCGCAGCGGTGACTCACTGGGCGTCCTGGCTCCCGGGGAACAGCATCGGACCGCGTTCTCGATCCGGATTTCGCGGCGGCTGGCCTGACGCGGACCGCAGGTATGATCGAGCCGTGCCCGACCGCCTGTACTTCACGGATTCCGACGAGGCCAACGCGCTGATCGCTTCGGACCCGATGGCGCTGCTGGTCGGTTTTGCGCTCGACCAGCAGGTGACCGTGCAGAAGGCGTTCTGTGGCCCGCTTGCGTTGCGGGAGCGGCTCGGGAAGTTCGACGCCGAGACGCTCGCCTCGGCCGATCTCGAGTCCGTGTTCAAGCAGAAGCCGGCCGTCCACCGCTTCCCCGGGTCGATGGCGCAGAAAGTCCACGACCTGGCCGTCCACGTCCGGGACGAATACGACGGCGACGCCGACCGGGTCTGGGGCGACGCCGGCAGCGGCGAGGAGCTGCGCGCCAACCTGATGGCGCTGCCCGGATTCGGCCAGATGAAGGTGGGGTCCCTCGCGGTGGTCCTGGCCAAGCGGTTCGGGGTGGCCGCGGCGCACGAGCTGGTTCCCTCGCATCCGACGCTCGGCGACGTCGATTCGAGTCAGGCGCTGGCCGATTACCAGGCTGCCAAGCGCGCCCACAAGGCCGAGTGGGCGAAGGCCCGCGCCGGGGCCTGAGAACCGGCTTCAGCTCAGAGCGTCGGTGAAGCGCTTCGGCACGGCGGCGTCCTCGCCCTCCTCCCAGAGCGTCACAACGACCAGCTCGCCCGACTCCGGCCGGCAGACGTAGATCAGGCCTCGGCGTTCGACGTCTCGTACCAGGACGGCTCCCCGAGGGCCGTTCTCGACCCGGCCGACCGCGTGCGCGCGGGCGACCCGTGAGGCGACCTCGAGCTTTTCGTCGAGCGTCCCGCGCACCCGCTGGCGAAAGCGCTCGGCCGCGTGATCGGTGACCGCGACAAGCATCGCGCGGAGCACGATACAACCGCGCGAGCGTCGCCCCGGGCGCGGGGGTGACCGTCCGCGAGGGAAGCAGGCGGCTGATACTGTGCGGGCGCCTTGGCCGACGAGGAGGTATGACGATGATCTACGAGCTCGCGCCTGCACGCACGGCGCTCCTGGTCATCGACGCCCAGCGCGAGTACTTCGACGAGGACGGCGCGCTGTACACCCCGCACGCGGCCGAGATCCGCGAGAACCTGAAACGGCTGATCGACGCCGCGCGCGCCGCACATGCCCAGGTCGTCTTCATCCGCCACGTGATGGCCGCCGACGGAGCCGATGCAGGGCGGATGGGAGATTTCGGAGACTCGGCCTCGTTCGTCGCCGGTACCAAGGGCGTGGAGCTGGCAGACGGAATCGAGCCCGAGCCGGGCGAGCCGGTTGTCGACAAGACCCGATACAGCGCGTTCGTCAACACCCGGCTGCCCTCGATCCTCAAGACCTCCGGTGCCGACACGCTGATCATCACCGGCCTGATGACCCAGTACTGCTCGGTGACGACGGCTCGTCACGGGCACGACCTCGACTACCGCGTGGTGTTCGTCTCCGACGCCAACGCCGGCCCCGATCTGCCGGATGCCGGCTTCGGCGCCGTGCCCCACGCCGAGGCGATGCGCACGATCGCCACCTCGCTCTCCGGCGGGATCGCTGACGTCGTGCAGACTGACGCCGCGATCGCCGAGCTGGAGCGGGCTGCCTCCGCCGGCAGTGCGCGTCACGCCGGATAGGCTGCCGGCCGATGCCCACGGTCCTCATCACCGGAGCTGCTCGCGGGATCGGCCGGGCGACCGCCCTGCACCTCGCCTCGCGGGGATGGCGCGTGTATGCGGGCGTGCGCAATGAGACCGACGGCGCGGATCTCCAGCG
>DATCNP010000180.1:0-36256 GCA_036565205.1 Solirubrobacteraceae bacterium
GAGCCGACGATCATGCCCAGCGCACTGGAACCGGAGGCGCTGGCGCGCAACCTTGACAAGCACCCGGCCGCATTGGTGATCGGGAACGGGGCGGTAAAGTTCAGACCGATTCTCGAGCGGTCCGGAGCCTCGATCCCGGAGGATGAATCCAGACTCCACGAGGTCAGTGCGCTTCACCACTGCCGGCTTGCGCTCGGCGCGCCGCTCGGGTCCCCGGAGCTGGTCCGCCCCGAGTACCTTCGCCTCCCCGACGCCGAGATCGCATTACGAACCGCGGGCACGACATGAGCACCGAACCCTTCACGATCCGAGCACTCGGCTACTCCGACCTTCCGCAGGTGATCGCCATCGAGCGACGCTCGTTCCCGACGCCTTGGTCGCTGTCGATGTTCGTGCTCGAGCTCTCGAAGCCCTCGGGGGTCTGCCTCGCCGCGATCGAGACCGAGCCCCGGCGGATGATTGGCTATCTGATCTGCTCCCGCTACGACCGCGTGTGGCATCTGATGAACATCGCCGTGGATCCGGCCGCGCGGCGTCGCGGGGTGGGGCGTGAGCTGCTCCAGGCGATGATCGACAGGGCCGGATCGGACGAGCGGTACACGCTCGAGGTGCGCACGTCGAACGCGCCGGCGATCGCCCTCTATGAGCGGTTCGACTTCCGTTCGGCCGGGATGCGGCCTCGTTACTACCGCGACACCGGTGAGGACGCGGTGATCATGTGGCGGGGCAGCGAGCAGCACTCGCCTTCGGGCGCCGCAGGATGATCCTGGCGATCGAGACCAGTTGCGACGACACGTGCGCGGCGGTCGTGACCGACGGAGGGGAGATTCGCTCGAACGTGATCTCCTCGCAGGGAGTGCACGACCGCTATGGCGGTGTCGTTCCGGAGATCGCCTCGCGCCACCACCTCGAGCTGATCGGAGCCGTGGTCGACGATGCGCTGAGGCGCGCGCAGACGGCGCTCGATGGCGTCGACCTGGTCGCCGTGACACGGGGCCCAGGGCTGGTCGGGGCCCTGCTGGTGGGGCTGGCCAGCGCCAAGGCGCTGGCTGCGGCGCGCGAGCTGCCATTGGCCGCCGTCGATCACCTCCACGGCCACGTGGCGGCAAGCTTCCTCGGGCCCGCGCCGTTCGAACCGCCATTTCTGAGCCTCGTGGCCAGCGGCGGCCATACGTTTCTGGCCCGGGTGGCTGCGCACGACGACTCATTCGAGATCATCGGGCAGACGCTCGATGACGCCGCCGGCGAGGCCTTCGACAAGGGCGCGCGCATGCTCGGCCTCGGTTATCCCGGAGGCGCGGCGCTCGAGCGGATCGCGCTCGAAGGCGATCCGAGCGCGTTCGACTTTCCGATCGCCGCCCGCGTCGGCGGGCTCGACTTCTCGTTCGCCGGACTGAAGACCGCGCTGCTCTACCGCGTGCGCGAGCTGGGCGACGCCGAGGCTCTGCGCCGGCGCGCCGACCTGGCCGCGTCCTATCAGCGGGCGATCGTCGAGTCGTTGGCGCTACGGGTCGAGCGCGCGCTCACGCAGACCGGGCTGCGCCGGCTGGCGCTCGGCGGCGGGGTTGCCGCCAACGAGGTGCTCCGCGAGCGCCTCGGGCGTCTCGGAGTGGAGTTCGACGTCCCCTCCCGCGAGCTGTGCACCGACAACGCCGCGATGATCGCCAGCGCGGCGCGCTATGTGGAGCAGCTCCCGTTTCCCGCTTACCTCGAACTCGATGCGTACGCCAGCGGCGAGCGCGCGCCGCGTGCATGATGCGAACGGTGGTCATGTACGGGCGCGGGGACTGCTGCCTGTGCGACGACGCGCGCGAGATCATCGAGCGTGTTCGGTCCCGGCGCCCGTTCGTGTTCCAGGAGCGCGACATCGACCGCGACGATGAGCTGCTGCGAACCTATCTGGAACGGATCCCGGTCGTTTCGATCGATGGGGTGGAGGCGTTCGAGCTGTTCGTCGACGAATCAGAGCTCATGCAGCGGCTCGGCTAGAGTGAACCGTCGATGAGCTATACGGTCGGCCGCAGTACCGAAACGGCTCAGCCGAACGCCGAAAAGCCGGGGGAAAAGCTCTCACTCGGCGTCGCCGCGCGGCTGTCCCGCTACCTGCAGGTGCTCACGCAGGCGCGCAAGATGGGAAAGGACACGATCTCCTCGCAGGAGCTCGCCGACTACACACACGTCAACTCCACCCAGATCCGCCGCGACCTGTCCGGCTTCGGCAAATTTGGCAAGCGCGGCGTGGGGTACAACATCGAGTCGCTGGTCACGCAGATCCGGAAGATCCTGCGGACCGCGGGGCAGCACAACATCGCCCTGTTCGGCGCGGGCCACCTCGGGACCGCGATCGCCACCTCGGACATCTTCGCCGACCACGGCTTCCGCGTCGTCGCGATGTTCGACGTCGACCAGCGCCGGGTCGGCGCCGAGATCGGGCCGCTGACCGTCCAGCACAACTCGGGGCTCGTGTCGGTGATCGAGGCCGAGGACATCGTCGTAGCGGTGTTGGCCGTTCCCTCCTCAGCCGCCCAGCGGCTCGCCGACGAGCTCGTCGAGGCGGGCGTGAAGATCATCTTCAACTACTCCGATTCGCTGCTCCAGGTGCCGCCTGAGGTCACCGTTCACACGTCGAGCCCGGCCGTCGATCTGCTGTACGCGCTGTACTTCTATCTGACCTAACGGCTACTCCCCGTCGTGGACCTCGATCTCGATACCGCACGAGCGGCCTTCGATGGCTCGGCCGACTTCTCGGTCGGCCTCGAGGAGGAATTCGCGCTGCTGCACCCCTCGGGGCTCGGCTTGGTGCCGTGCTTCGAAGAACTCCGGGTCGTGGCTGCCGAGGACCCGATCCTGGCCGACTCCGTCGCCGGTGAGCTGATCTCATCCGAAATCGAGATCCGGTCGGGTCGTGGCGAAGATCTGGCCGACGCGCGGGCGGCTCAGTCGCAGCGGCGCCGGCGCCTGTTCGCCCTTGCTTCCGAGCACGGCATCGCCCTCGGGGCGACCGGCACCCATCCCTGGTCGGACTACCGCCAACAGCATGTGATCGACACCGAGCACTACCGCCGTGTCGAGGATGGGCTCAAGTACGTCGCCTGGCGCAACAACACCTTCTCGCTGCACGTGCACGTGGGTGTGCGCGGCGCTGATCGGGCGGTACTGGTCTGCGATCGCCTGCGTCCGGTGTTGCCGACGCTGCTGGCGATCTCCGCGAGCTCGCCGTTCATCGACGGCCTCGACTCGGGGTTGCACAGCGCCCGGACGCAGATCTTCACGCGCAGCTTCCCGCGCTGCGGGGTTCCCGACGCCTTCGGCGGCTGGAACGCGTTCGGCGACTACATCGAGATGCTGGTCAACACTCGCTCGATCGTCGAGTACACACAGGTCTGGTGGTCGATCCGGCCTCACTTCGCGTTCGGGACGGTCGAGGTCCGGATCTGCGACGCGCAGCCGACCGCGGCCGAGTCCGACGGCCTGGCGGCGCTGATCGTGGCCTGCGTCGCGCAGGCCGCGCGCGACATCGACGAGCGGGTTCCGTTCGAGGATCTGCCAAGCCGCCTGATCGAGGAGAACGTGTGGCGGGCGCTCCGCTACGGACTCGACGGAGAGCTGCTGGACTTCGAGCAGCGGACCGCATATCCGGCCGCCGCTGCGCTCGAGCGCCTGCTCGAGTGGACTGCGCCGGTGCGCGCCGAGCTGGGCATCGACGTCGCATTGCCGGAGCGAAACGGCGCCCAGCGCCAGCGCGAGATGCTCGAGTCGGGGACCGACCTGGCCGAGGTGTACGCCGCCGTGGTCGCGCAGACGCGCGAGACGTATGCTCCGGTGCTTCAGGCACCACGACGCTGACAGTGGGGTGAGCGAAAAATGAGCGCAGAGCAGCCTGAGCCGACCGAAGAGGAGCTGCGAGCCGCCTACGAGGCCGAGATCAAGAAGATCCGGGTCGAGCACCTGCTGCTCGAGACGATCGTCTCGCTGGTGAATCTCGGGATGCGCCGCACCGGGGTCGCACCGGGCACCGAGGCGGAGCGCGATCCCGAGCAGGTCAGGCTCTCGATCGAGGCGATTCGCGCGCTGTTGCCGCTGGTCGAGCAGGCGGCTCCTCAGCAGGCGTCGCCAATCCGAGAAGCGCTGTCGCAGCTGCAGCTGGCGTTTGTCAGAAGCGGCGGACAGGGGCAGCCGGGCGGGCGCGGGGTCCCGGGCGAGCCGGGTGGCCCGGGCGGCCCGGGTGAGCCGGCTGGACCAGGCGGCCCGGGCGTGCCGCCGGATGCTCCAGGTGCCGGCGCTCCGCCTCCGGGCGGGCAGCCAGGAGGGCCACCGCCGGGCCCACCCGCGCCTGAGTCGCCCGGCGAATCCGGCGACGCGGGGCCGGCCCAGCGCAGCGGCCGCCTCTGGATTCCGGGCCAGTAGGCGCCTGAATCCGGCCAGCAGTCGTCCCACGCCGCCGCCCGCTAGAATGCCGCGGCGTCTTTGCTCGCGGGCCACTGCCTGAAGGTTTGGGTGGCGGCCTTTTGTAGTTGTTTGGCAGCGCACCCGCGCCAGCCCGAACCAAGCTTCTTCCGGAGGGTCCTTCTTGTCCAGCTTCCTGACGCACCACGGCGTCGTTGTCGCGCTCGTCTGTGCCGCGGCCGCGATCGTGTACGGCGCCGTCACATCACGGTCCTTGCTCGCTCTCTCACCCGGTACCGACCGGATGCGCGAGATCTCAGCGGCTGTCCAAGAGGGCGCCTCCGCCTACCTGAACCGCCAGTACTCGACGATCGCCGCGGTCGGCGTCGTGCTGTTCATCGTCCTGATCCCGATCCAGAACATCCGCGTCGCGATCGGCTTCCTGATCGGCGGCCTGTTCTCAGCTGCGGCGGGCTACATCGGGATGAACGTTTCGGTGCGGGCGAACGCACGGGTCGCCGAGGCCGCTCGCAGCGGCGTCGCCGGCGCGCTGGACGTGGCCTTCCGTGGCGGCGCCGTGACCGGCATGCTCGTCGTCGGCCTGGCACTGATCGGTGTCGCCGGCTACTACGGGATCCTCACCGCGATCGCCGGCGAGACCCAGCGCCACGCCGTCGACGCGCTCATCGGTCTCGGTTTCGGCGGTTCGCTGATCTCGGTGTTCGCCCGGCTGGGCGGCGGCATCTTCACCAAGGGCGCCGACGTCGGCGCCGACCTGGTGGGCAAGATCGAGGCCGGGATTCCCGAGGACGATCCGCGCAACCCGGCCGTGATCGCCGACAACGTCGGTGACAACGTCGGCGACTGCGCCGGAATGGCGGCCGACCTGTTCGAGACCTACGCCGTCACCGCCGTCGCGGTGATGCTGCTCGGGGTCCTGCTCTTCAGCCAGCAGTCGGCGGTTGCGCTCTACCCGCTCGTGCTCGGGGGCGTCTCGATCGTCGCCTCGATCATCGGCACCTTCGCCGTCAAGTCCAGGTCGGGCAACGTCGAGCGCGCGCTCTACCAGGGCCTGGCGCTCTCCGGAGGCCTCGCGGCGCTCGCGTTCCTGCCGGTCACGAGGTGGTTGATGAACGGAGTCACATTCCACGCCGGTTCAGCCGCCCCCCACTGGTGGAAGTTCTACCTCTGCGCTCTGATCGGGATCGGCGTCACGGCGCTCCTGTTCGTGATTACCGACTACTACACCTCGACGCGTTTCTCGCCCGTCAAGTCGACCGCCCGGGCTTCGCAGACCGGTCACGCGACCAACATCATCCAGGGGTTGGCCCAGGGCTATCAGGCCACCGCCGCCCCGGCGATCGTGCTCGCGCTCGGAATCCTGGGCTCCTGGAAGCTCGCCGGCGGTGGCACCCAGGGCATCTACGGCATCGGCGTCGCGGTGATGGCACAGCTCTCACTGACGGGGCTGATCGTCGCGCTCGATGCCTTCGGTCCGATCACCGACAACGCCGGCGGAATCGCCGAGATGGCCGACCTCCCCGAGGAGGTTCGAAACGTGACCGACAAGCTCGACGCGGTCGGCAACACGACCAAGGCAGTCACCAAGGGTTACGCGATCGGCTCCGCCGCGCTCGCCGCGCTGGTGCTGTTCGACGCTTTTGAACGCGAGCTGCTGGGCAAGGGCAAAACTCCCGATTTCGCGGTGGGCAACCCCGCGGTGCTGATCGGGCTGCTCCTCGGCGGGCTGATGGTCTACCTGTTCGTCTCGCTGTCGATGGAGGCCGTGGGACGCGCGGGCGGCGCAGTGGTCGAGGAGGTGCGTCGCCAGTTCCGTGAGCATCCCGGGATCATGGAGGGCACCGAGCGGCCTGAGTACGGCACCTGCGTGAGCCTGGTCACTCGGGCGGCTCAGCGCGAGATGATCTTGCCGGCTCTGATCCCGATCGTCTTCACGGTGATCGTCGGGCTGATCAGCATCGAAGCGCTCGGCGGCTTGCTGATCGGCGTGATCGTCGTCGGGGTGTTCATGGCGATCTCGATGACCGCCGGTGGCGGCGCGTGGGACAACGCCAAGAAGCTGATCGAGGATGGCGCGTTCGGCGGCAAGGGCTCCGAGGCACACGCGGCCGCGGTCACCGGCGACACCGTCGGCGATCCGTTCAAGGACACCGCCGGCCCCGCGATCAACCCGATGATCAAGGTGGCCAACATCGTGGCGCTGCTGATCATCCCGCTGATCACGTAGGCGTCGTCGCGGCGGTGCCGCGCTAGATTGCCCAGCGCGCGATGTCATTGTCCGTTCAGATCGGGCTGCTCCTGGCGATCCTGACCGCCTTCGGCTCGGTGGCCGGGTTCCTGTACAAGTTCCGCGGCGCTCGCCAGGCGGCCGCTGTCGATCTGCGACGGCCGGTCTCGAGTTCGATCGCGCTCTTCCGATCGCCGCTGTATTCGCTCGGGATCCTGATCGCTTTGACCTCCTGGGGGCTGCACGTCGGGGCGCTCGCGCTCGCGCCGATCTCACTCGTGCAGTCGGTGATCGCCGGCGGCCTGGTTCTCCTGACCGTGGTCGCCGACCGGCTGTTCGGGATCGAGGTCTCACGCCGCGAGTGGATCGGCGTCGCTCTGACCGCCGTCGGGCTGGCCTTTCTCGCGGCGACGCTCGCGGGTGATGGCCGGAGCGCCCAGTCGCATTACGATCCGGCCACGCTGGCCCTCTACATCGGGCTGCTGGGCGCCGCCGGGCTGGCGCTCGCGGCCGCCTCTCGGCGGGCGAGCGTGCTGGCGGCGTCGGCGGGGCTGCTGTGGGCGGCCTCGGACACGTCGATCAAGGCACTCAGCTCGCACCTTGGCGCGCTCGGCTTCGGCGTCGTCGTGCACCCGCTCGCGTTCGTGATCCTCGCGGCATCGCTGATCGGACTTCTCGTCTCGGCCCGGAGTCTGCAGCTGGGAGATGCGGTGCCGGTGATCGCCGTCACCAGCGCCGCGGCCAACCTGACCACGATCGCCGCCGGTCCGATCGTGTTCTCCGAGCCGCTTCCGAGCGGCGACTTCCAGCTCGCGGTGCGAGTGGCCGCATTCGTACTCGTGATTGCGGCAGCTTCGCTGACCCCGCCACCGGCCCGGGCGCTGACGCCGCCCGCGGCGCCGCGGCCGGTGTCGTCCCCGAGCGCGAACCCTTAGAGTCCCGCCTATGTTCATCCTCATCGTCGGCGCCGGACGGGTCGGATCGGCAGTCGCCAAGCGAGCTCTCGAAGTAGGTCATGAGGTTTCCGTGCTCGACAGCGACCCGCTCTCGCACGAGCGACTCGACAAGGACCAGTCGACGACATGGGAGGACGCCGGCGGTCGCTTCACCGTGGGCGCGGCGCTCGAGGTCGACGGCCTGATCGAGGCCGGGATCGAGGAGGCCGACGTGTTCCTGGCCGCCACTCGCGGCGACAACACCAACCTGGTGATCGCCCAGCTGGCGCAGCGGCGCTTCAACGTCCAGCGCGTCGTCGTGCGGGTCGCCGACCCCGGTCGCGCGGCCTGGTATGGCGAGCAGGGGCTGGTCACGATCTGCCCGACGCAGGTGGCCATCGACCAGGCCGAACAAGTCGTCCTCGAGGCCTAGGTGGCGCTGAGATGTACGTGATCATCGCCGGTGCCGGGAAGGTCGGCTGGAACCTAGCTCGAGAGCTGATCGCCAAGGACCGAGAGGTGACGCTGATCGAGTCCGACCATCGGCGCTATCGGGTCGTCGAGGAGGAGCTCGAGCACGCTGCTCAGTACGGCGACGCGACCGAGCTCTGGGTACTCGAGCGCGCTGGCATTCAACGAGCCGACCTCGTTATCGCCGTGACCGGAGACGACGAGGACAACATCCTGATCTGTCAGGTGGCCAAGGAGAAGTATGGCTGCGAGCGAATCGTGGCCCGCGTCAACAACCCTCGCAACCTCGATCACTTCAAGCTCCTGGGCGTCCAACCCGCCGTGTCGGCCACCGACCTGATCCTGCGGCTGATCGAGCACGAGGTGCCCGAGTACGGGCTGGTCCAGCTGCTCGCGCTCGAGGAGGAGCACCTCGAGATCATCGAGCTCGAGGTGGGCGACGGCTCGCCGGCCGCCGGTGCCAAGGTGCAGGACGTCGTGCTCCCCGACGGCTCACTGATCATCTCCGTTCTGCGCGACGGGACCGGCTTCGTGCCCAAGGTCGACTCGGTGATCAACGCTGGGGATCAGGTGCTTCTGATCCTCGATCCGGGACTCGAGTCCGAGATAACCCCTCAGTTCGCGCCGAACGGCTCGACGCCGCCGAGCACTGCGTAGCGACGGGTAGATGGCTGGTCGGGATGTCGACTACCTGCTGGTCGGTGGCGGCCTGGCGTCGGGCAACTGTGCGCGCTGGCTGCGCCAGTCCGGGGCCGACGGCTCGATCGTGATCGTCGGCCGTGAGCTCGATCTGCCCTACGATCGCCCGCCGCTGTCCAAGGGCTACCTCCAGGGCAAGGAATCGAAGCAAGACGCGCTGTTCCGTCCCGCGGACTGGTACGCCGAGCAGCGGATCGAGGCGCTGACACGAACCTCGGCGATGAAGCTCGACCTCGCCGCGCGCACGGTCAAGCTCTCGAACAAGGAGGAGCTCAGCTTCGGCCAGCTGCTTCTCGCCACCGGCGCCAACGTCCGGCGCCTACAGGCTCCGGGCGCAGAGCTCGAGGGGATCCACTACCTGCGGACGTTCGGCAACAGCGACGCGATCCGTAGCGACGCGGCCGGCAAACGAGTGGTGATGATCGGCGGCTCCTACATCGGCTGCGAGGTGGCGGCGTCGCTGTGCACCCTCGGCAGCAGCTGTTCGATCTTGATGATGGAGCCGGTCACGCTCAGCCGGCACTTCGGAACGAGCGCCGGCCGGTTCTTCCAGCGTCGCCTCGAGGAGCACGGGGTCGAGATCTACGGCGATGACGAGCTCGAGCGCTTCGAGGGCGCCGACGGTCGCGTGACGAAGGTGCTGACCAAGGCGGGCCGCGAGCTCGATGCCGACGTGGTCGTGATCGGGGTCGGCGTGACGCCCGACGTGATGCTCGCCAGGTCGGCCGGGCTCGAGCTCGGGCAGACCGGCGGCATACGCGTCGATTCCCACCTGCAGACCGCCGTGCCGGGCGTGTATGCGGCCGGTGACGTGGCCGAGTATGAGAGCGTGGTCAACGGCGGCCGCTCAGTGCTCGTCGAGCACTGGGACGTGGCCTTCAGCCACGCCAAGACCGTCGCCCTCAACATGCTCGGCAAGGGCGAGCCGCACCAGGCAGTTCCCTACTTCTTCTCCGACCTCGCCGACTGGGCCTCACTCGAATACGTCGGGCTCGCCCACGAGTGGGATCGCGAGGTGATCCGCGGTTCGCTCGACGAGGGCAAGTTCACGGTCTTCTACCTGCAGCAGGACGCAGTCCAGGCGGCCCTCAGCGTCGGCCGCTCCGAGGATCTCGCGCACGCCCGCAGCTGGATTGCCGCCGGGAAGCAGTTCGGGGCAGGCGCCGAGGCGCTCGCTGACTTGTCGACGGACCTGGAAACGCTGTAGGGCTACTCGGGCCCGCGGACGCGTAGCCGGCCTGATCTCTCAGGCCGCCTTGCGGGGGCGTCGGGAGCCCGGTCTGGGGAGCCTCCGACCGTCAAAACGCGGAAAATCGCACAGGCGAGTGGTGATTTTCCGCGTATTGACTGTTGAGCATCCAGAACGCGGAAAATCTCGCCGGCGGCGGGGGGATTTCCGCATTCCGGCGGTCGTGATCCGGCGCCGAGCCGCCGCGCCGCCTCGCGGCGCCGCCCTAACCCCGAACTACCGACCAGTCGACGTTCAAGGCTGCGGGGCAAGGACTCGAACCTTGATAACCAGCTCCAGAGGCTGGCGTCTTGCCATTAGACGACCCCGCAGCGACCGGTACAGGATAGCCAGCCGATTCGCGCGTCCCGGCGCTACTCCGCGTCGGCCACGATCGAGCCCACGCGCTCGTCAAGCGTCCGGTCACGCCGGAACACGACCGCGCCGTAGATGAGCGCGACGACCACGACCCCCAGTGCGATCAGCGGGTAGTGGCTGAATGGCGCCGGCTGCCCGGGCTTGATGAGCTCGTAGAGAGGGAAGCCGATCGCGGCCGCGCCGAGCAGCGGCAGGAGGAGGTGGAACACGGGCGAGAAGCTGTCGCGATGAAAGCGCCGGTAGTAGACCGGCAGCGCCAGGTTGGCCACGAGGTAGGTCAGCGCGATCAGGATCGTGCCCAGCGTGGCGACCTCGCCGAAGAATACGACCGGATCGGTGTTCCAGCCGAAGATGAAGCTGAGCCCGATAGCGACGCCGAGGAAGACACGAACGCGGCCCAGGGCGTGCGCTGGCGCTCGGTGACCTGCGCTACCCAGGAGGGCAGCAGCCCCTCCCGTCCTGAGCTGAAGATGATCCGCGCCTGCGAGTTGGTCGCAGCGATCAGCGTTCCGAAGATCGACGTGAAGCCGGCGAGGTAGGCCAGGAAGGCGGCGAAGCCGAGCACGCTGGTGGCGGCGTCGACGAACGGCACGGCCAGGGGATCGTCACTGCACGTTAGTGCTTGATCATCGTCTCGGTCCAGCCGCCGGAGATCGTCACCACCGAGGCGACGGCGAGGATGTAGCCCGAGCACAGCACGATCGCGGTGACGATTGCCGCGTAGGGCCCGAACGAACGGCCGATGAAGGTCACGAACGATCCCGTCGAGGGCTGCGACCGCGCGAACTGGGTCAGCGTGTTGCCGAGCAGGGCGATCGCGACCGCCGCGGCGATGATGGTCAGCGGTGAGGCGACGCCGGCGGTGGCGGCGATCAGCGCGAACCCGAAGAAGAAGCTCATCGCCGGAGCGATGTTGGCCATCGTCGAGGCGGCGATGTCGAAGTTCGACAGGACCCCGCGGGCAAGACGCTGGGGCTCGCGGCCCTTCCTGGCGGTTCCCGGGGTTGGTGCGTTGGGCTCGGTGACCGCCATGGCGCTCTCCTCTCGATCTACGGGTCGACGAACTCGGCCTGCTGCTTGGTCAATCCGGCGCTGACCGCCGCGATCTGGTTCGGAGACCCGACCAGAGCGAGCTGAAGCTGGGCTTCCAGCGCGAGCGTCTGCTCCGGTGGCCCCGTCCAGGCCTCGTCGTATAGCCGCTTGGCGCTGCGGATCGCATCCGGCGATTTCGCGGCCACCTCGCCGGCGAGCTCGCGAGCTGCTTGCAGTGGATCGTCGGCTACGCGGGTGACCAGGCCAAGCTCCTTCGCCTCGTCGCCGCTGAGGATGCGACCGGTGTACGTGAGCTCCTTGGCTACGTCGATCGGGACGAGGCGGGGGAGGGTACGGGTGATCGACATGTCGGGAACGAGGCCCCACTTGACCTCCATCACCGAAAGACGCGCGTCGGGCCTGGCGATGCGGATATCGGCCGCCAGCGCGATCTGCAGGCCACCGCCGAAGCAGGTGCCGTGGAGCGCCGCGATCACCGGTACGGGGACGCGAATCCACCCGTAGGCTGCCCGCTGGAACCAGTTCGGCGGCTCGGCGCGGAGCGGATCGACGAGCCCGTCCGCCCCCGCCGGCCCGGACATCACGCCGGCCACGTCGATCCCCGAGCAGAAGCTCGGGCCTTCGCCGTGAAGCACGACGGCGCGGATCCCGGACTCGCGGCCGACGCGCTCGGCGGCGGCGATGATGGCCTCGAACATCGCCAGGTCGAGCGCGTTGTGCTTCTCAGGACGGCTCAGCGTGACTGTCGCCACATGGTCGGCAACCTCGATCCGGACACGGTCCGCCGTCATCGTCGCGAGCCTACCCGCTGATGCTCACCGCGTCGCCGACGCGGACCGCTCCGGGCTCGAGCACCTCGCCGTAGATGCCGAACGGCAGCGGCTCGGTGGGCTGGAACTCGAGCTCTCGGCGGTACTCGCCGAGGAATTCGAGGGTCGGCAGGTCGACCTTGCCGGTGTCGGGATCGCGGCTCGTGATCAGGCATCGGCCGACGTGGCCGTTGAACCGCAGCAGCGCCTCGCCGACGCGCGCCTCGCGGCCGACCCATCGGTCCTCCGCGTGGGCTTCGACGCCGTCGACCTGAATCAGCATCCGGAACCGACGCGGATCAAGGTCCTCCTGTCCCCCGACGTCGGCCAGGCGAGTGAGCGAGGCGTGCGAGATCAGCGAAGCCGCGCCGCGGAGTCCCCGGTCGACGCCGACGTCGGACTCGACCAGACGCAGGGGCTGGCCGAGGTGCTCTGACAGGGCATCGGCCCAGGGACCGACGACGAGCCGGCCCTCGGCCGCGCGGGAGAAGAACCGTGTTTGGGTCTCCGGGCCGAGCTCAATCGTCCCGGCGAGCTCGGTCCCGTCCGGGAAGGTCATCTTCAGCGTGTGCGCGTCGTCGTCGTAATCGGCGAGCACGGCCTGGAGCCCGCCGCAGCCCTTGCCGTTGATCAGCCGGTCCCGGGCGTCGATCACGTAGAAGACGCGGTTTCCCCGTGCCCCGCTGCGGTCGAGCTCGATCGCCTCGACGTTGCGCAGACGCGTGCCCTTGACGGCAGTTGTGGCCAGGTTGGTCACGGTGATCTCCATCAGATCGACCGCTTCGACACTATGCCGCGGCCTGCTCGGCCCAGTCCCGGTACAGCTGCCAGTACCTGCCACCGGCGTCCAGCAACTCGTCGTGGGTGCCGTGCTCGACGATCTCGCCGTGCTCGAGCACGATGATCCGCCCGGCGTCCCGGATGGTCGAGAGACGGTGGGCGATGACGATCGCCGTGCGCCCGGCTACCAATCGCCGGAGCCCCTCCTCGATCAGGCTCTCGGTGTGGACGTCGACGTTGGACGTCGCCTCGTCGAGGACCAGGATGCGTGGGTCGGCGACCAGCGCCCGGGCGAACGCCAGCAGCTGGCGTTGCCCGGCCGAGAGCTGCACGCCCCGCTCCCCGACCTCGGTGTCGTAGCCGTTCTCGAGTGCGCTGATGAAGTCGTCGGCGCCGACGGCCCGCGCGGCGTCGCGGATCTCCGCATCGGTGGCGTCCGGACGGCCGAAGGAGATGTTCTCGCGAACGGTGCCGCTGAACAGGAAGCCCTCCTGGGGGACGATTCCCATCTGCGAGCGCAGTGAGTGCGCCTGCACCCTGCGAAGGTCGTGCCCATCGACGAGGATCCGGCCGTCGGTCGGGTCGTAGAACCGCGCGACGAGTTTGGCGAAAGTCGACTTCCCGGCTCCGGTCTCGCCGACCAGCGCGACGGTCTGCCCGGCGGGAATCACGAGCTGGACGTCCCGCAGCGCCCAGGCGCCGTCGTCTTCGGAGCCGTAGCGGAACGAGACGTGGTCGAAGGTCAGCTCGCCGCGAATCCTCGGCAGCACGGTTGCGTCGGGAGCATCGACCAGCTCGGGTTGCTCGTCGAGCAGGTCGAAGATCTTGTCCAGGGCCGCCATCCCCGACTGATATGTCGTGTAGAGCTGCGAGAGCTGCTGGATCGGATCGAAGAAGTTGTTCAGCGCGGCGACAAAGCCGAACACGACGCCGGTGGTGGTATGCCCGTTGATCACCTCGAGGCCGCCGACGGCGAGGATCTCGATCGTCACCAGCGCCGAGAGGAACTCGACCGCTGGGAAGTACGCCGCGTTCAGGTTGACCGTGGTCTGGTTGGCCTCGCGGTTCTCGTCGTTGAGCTCGGCGAACCGCGCGATGTGGCGTGGCTCCTGGCCGAAGGCGCGCACGACGCGAATGCCCGAGAGCGATTCCTGCAGGTAGCCGGTGATCGTTGCGATCTTCTCCCGGGTGAGCCGGTAGGCGTCGGCCGAGGCGATTCGGAACGCCAGCCCGCCGGCGGCGAGTATCGGCAGCGCGATCATCGTCAGCAGCGCCAGGTGCGCGTCGAGCACGAACAGGATCACGACCACTCCGACCAGCGTCAGCCCGGACTGGAACAGCGTCGCCATTCCGTCCTCCACGAGCTGGTCGAGGGCCTCGACGTCGTTGGTCAGCCGCGAGATGATGACGCCGGCACGATTGCGCGAGTAGAAGCCGATCGAGAGCGACTGCAGATGCGAGAACAGGCGCACGCGGAGGTCCTGGAGCGCACGCTGGCCGACCCAACCAACGAGATAGGTCTGGGCGTAGGTGGCGATCGCGTAGAGGACCGCCGAGAGCAGGAAGGCGCCGACGATCAGGTCGAGCGCGCCAACGTCGTGACGCGTGATCCCCTGGTCGATCGCGAGCTTGGCCAGCAGCGCGGGCGCCAGCGAGGTTGCAGTCGCGGTCACGAGCGCGAGCATCATCAGGAACACCCGCAGCTTGTAGGGCGCGAGCAGCTGGGCCAGTCCGCGGAGCTTACGGCCGCGCCCGCGCGTCTGGCGCAGGCGGCGGCGCAGCTCGGAGGACGAGCGGGCGGTGGAAGAGTCGAGGCTCACAGGCCCACCGCCTCGGGCGCCTTGCGGGTCATGAAGACCTGGTCGGGCATGCCCTTCTCGACGATCTCCCGGTACAGCTCGGAGACCTTCAGCAGCTCATCGTGGGTGCCGCTGGCGGCGACACGGCCGTTCTCGAGCACGAAGATCTTGTTGGCAAGCGCGATCGTCGAGAGACGGTGAGCGATCACGAACGTGGTTCGCCCCTCCATCACCTCGCCCAGCGCCAGCTTGATCTCCTGCTCGGTCGAAGCGTCGACCGATGAGGTCGCGTCGTCGAGGATCAGGATGCGCGGATTGGCCAGGATCGCGCGGGCGATCGCGAGCCGCTGGCGCTGGCCCCCGGACACGGTCAGGCCGCGTTCGCCGACGCGGGTGTCGTAACCCTGGGGAAGCTCGCGGATGAACCCGTCGGCCTGTGCGGCGATCGCGGCTCGCTCCACCTCCTCGCGAGTGGCGTCGGGGTGCGCATAGGCGATGTTGTTGTGGATCGTGTCCGAGAACAGGAACGGGTCATCGTTGACGACCGCGATCGAGTGCCGGAGGCTGACCAGGTCGACCGAGCGCACGTCGGCGCCGTCGATCTGAACCGACCCCGCGGTCACGTCGTAGAGCCGCGGCAGGAGCGAGACGAGCACGCTCTTGCCGGAGCCCATAGCGCCGACGAGCGCGACCGTCTGGCCCGCCTCCACTTGCATGTCGATTCCGTCCAGCGCGGCCTGGGGCGCGCCTTCGAAGCGCAGCTCGACGCCCCGCAGCGTCACCTGGCCGCGGCCCTCGGGCAGCGAAGGCGCGTTCTGCGGCGCGGTCAGCCGCGGAGCGCGATCGAGGATCTGGAAGATCCGATCCCCCGACGCGGTGGCCCGCTGGGCGGCACCGAGCATGTAGCCGAGCGTCCGCATCGGCGAGATCAGCATCAGCAGATACGCGTAGAAGGCCGTGAACGAACCGACGGTGAGGCTGCCGCTCATCACCTCGCGACCGCCGACGAGCAGGATCGCGGCGAGGCCGAGGTTCGGCAGGAAGCTGATCAATGGCCCGAATACGGCCTGGATCCGAGTGGCGTAGATCTGCTGGTCAAAGACGCGCTGCACCGAGTGCCTGAAGCGGTCGAGCTGGCGCTCCTCCTGCGCGAACGCCTTGACGACGCGGATACCGGAGACGCTCTCCTCGGCGTCCGCGGTCAGCTCGGCGATCCGCTGCTGGGCCTCACGCAGCGCGGGCTGCGACCGCTTGCCATAGGCGTTGGCGATCAGGACGACGAACGGCACGGGGGCGAGCGAGAGCGCCGCCAGCTCGGGCCGCAGCAGGAACATGGCGATGCCGGCGAGCACGATCGTCAGGAGAGACTGGGCGATGAAGATCAGCCCATAGCCGAGGAAGAAGCGCACCGATTGCAGATCGACAGTGGCACGGGACATCAGCTGACCCGTCTGCGACCGGTCGAAGAACGCGAGCTCCAGGCGCTGCAGCTGGGCGTAGAGCCCGTTGCGCAGGTCGAGTTCGACACCGAGCGACACGCGACCGGCGATCAGGCGGCGAAACACGCTTAGCACCAGGCGAAAGACGCCGGCGACCGCGATCGCGATCGCCCATAGCGTCAGCTCGTGGTGGCTGTGGGCGCGGATCGCGTCGATCGCCCTACCGGTCAGGAACGGGATCAGGACGGTCGCGACCATCGCGCCTGCCGCGAGCGCGAACGACCAGACGACGCTGGACTTATACGGCCTCAGAAAACCCAGTAGTCGCCTGAACGTAGACATACTTCATAAAGTATAGTGAGGAGTTCTTGAGCGTGCGCCGCGGGGGCGCGGGCGGCGGGAGCTGAGGTCGGTCGCCCGGCTACGCGGGAGGCGAGCCGAGCCGAGCCCGCGCGTAGGCGTCGAGCATCGCCCGGCTCTCGACCAGCAGCGGCTGATCGCCGTCCGAGTCGATCCGGAAGGCCTCGCGGAGCATGCCATCACCGGCGATCACGACCATGCGGGCGACTTTGGCACGCCGCTCGGAGGTGGCCTGCGGCCAGTGGACGGCGAATATGCGCTCGATCGAGCGGGCGATCGCGCTGCGGGTCGGGCGCGTGGCCTCGCGGATGCGCTCGCTCCGCAGGCCTCCGTACCAGAGCGCGAGGAAGCCCGGCCGGGCGCGGAATCCCGCGGCCAGCGCTTCGAGCACGGCGCCGGCCGGATCGGCCAGCGCTGCGCGCTCGTCAGTCTCGGCGACAGCGGCAACCAGATCCTCGAAGTCGCTCCAGTAACGGACGGCGAGCGCCTCGGCGATCGTCTCCTTGTCGGGGAAGTAGTGGTAGACCGAGCCGACCGCAACCCCGGCCACCTCGGCGATTCGCGTCGTCGTGAATGCCTCGGCGCCCTCGTCGCACAGCAACTCGTCGGCGGCGTCGAGCACGCGGCGCAGCCGTTCGCGGCTCCGGGCCTGTGTCGGAACGTTGCGGAGCTTGCGCTCGATGTCGGAGGGTTTACCGGTCACGTTGAACTTGAAACCGAGCTTGAGTTCATGTTAGCTTGCGCGGTGTGGGATTGGAAGGCGCGAGCGCGAACTCGACAGGGGTTCTCGAGCGCGAACGTGACCGCGTCGCCGCCGCATCGCGAATGCTGGCCGACCGTGGGCTGGTGCTGGGTAGCGCCGGGAACGTCTCCGAGCGTGCCGGCGAGCTGGTGGCGATCACGCCGACCGGTGCCGTGCTGGCGACGGTGACCGCGGAGCAGATCTCGGTCGTCGATCTGGCCGGCTCGAGCATCTCCGGGCCGGCCCCGACCTCCGAGCTGCAGCTGCACCTCGGCGTCTATGCCCGCTACGACGCCGGCGGTGTGGTCCACACCCACGCCCCGGTCGGGACCGCCCTGTCTTGCGTGCTGGATGAGGTCCCCGCCCTCCACTACGCGATGGTCCTGTTCGGAGGCTCGGTCCGAGTCGCCCCGTACCGGACCTTCGGTACCTCCGAGCTGGCCCACGTGACGCTCGACGCGCTCGCCGACCGAAGCGCGGCATTGATGGCGAATCACGGAACGATCACCTATGGATCCGATCTCGATGGCGCCGTTGAGCGTTCGCTGCTGCTGGAGTGGGCGTGCGAGCTGTACTGGCGTGCGGCCTCGATCGGGACGCCGAGAGCGCTCGACGAGGCTCAGCTGATGGAGGTCGTCAACGTGGCCGCCGCTCGGAGCTACGGAGTGCTGAAGGAGGCCGAGGAGTGAGCGTGATCACGCTCGGGGTGCACGTCGTCGACGTGCTCGTCCGGCCCGTGGAGTCGATCCCGGAGGGTCAGGGCGGCCAGCTCGTCGAGGAGATCCGGATCACCCCGGCCGGTTCGGCCGGCGGTACCGCGATCAGCCTGGCCAAGCTCGGCGCCGAGGTCCGCAGCGCGGGAGCGATCGGTCGCGATGCACTCGGCCGCGTACTGGTCGAGCTGCTCACCCGCGCCGGCGTCGACACCTCGCTGCTCGTGATTCGCGAAGGCGTCCAGACTTCGGCCAGCGTCCTGCCGATCCGACCCGACGGCTCACGCCCCGCGTTCCACGTCGTCGGCGCCAATGCCGGCTACGCGTCGGCCGACGCGCCGTGGGACGAGATCGCCGCGGCAAGCCACCTGCACCTCGGCGCACCCGAGTTCATGGGCGGCGCTGAGGCAGCCAAGATTCTCTCCTTCGCCCGGGAGCACGGGGTGGTGACCTCGGCGGATCTGCTCGCGCCGGGTGAGCAGTCGGCGGCGATCAGCGATTGGATCGCGCCGGCGCTCGAGCACCTCGACCACCTGCTCCCGAACGAGGAGCAGGTCCTCGGGCTGACCGGCGCCGGAGAGCTCGAGGCCGGTTGCCGAGCCCTGCTCGAGCGCGGAGTTGGGTCTGTGGCGGCAACCGCCGGTGCCGACGGGGCGCTGGTCGTCGACCGCGACGGTGTCGAACACGTCCCCGCGTTCGAAGTCGACGTGGTCGACACCACCGGGTGTGGCGACGCCTTCTCAGCCGGCTTCCTGCGCGCTCTCGGCCTCGGGCGGGACAGGCGCGCCGCCGCCGTGCTGGGGTGCGCTGCCGCGGCGCTGGTCGCGCAGGGACTGGGATCGGATCACGGAGACTTCGACCTTGCCGCGGCTGACGCTTTTGCCGAGGCCACCCCGACCCTGCAATCGACCAGGAGATACGCGCTGAGATGACGGACGACGCCGGCCAGGACCAGCACAAGACCACCCGCAGGCGGTTCGTCGGCGGCGCGCTCGCGGCCGGCGGCGCGGTGGCGCTGCCCGCCGGCGCCCAGGCCGCCGCCAAGCGTCACAAGAAGCGCGCGCCCAAGGTGGACAGGGTCGATGTGGCAGTGGTCGGCGCCGGCCTCGCTGGATTGACTGCGGCCCGCGCCGTGGCCCTCAAGGGGCACTCGGTGAGGGTGCTCGAGGCGCGCGGTCGCGTCGGAGGCCGGGTGTGGAACCACGACCTCGGCGGTGGGAAGGTGTCCGAGCGCGGCGGCACGTTCGTCGGGCCGACCCAGGACCGCTTGATGGCGATGGCCGGAGCGATGAAGGTCGGGACATTTCCCACCTACGACGCAGGCGACGATCTCTACATCAACAACGTGGACAATCCACTCGGCCTCATGAAACCGATGAGATACAGCGACGCCGGCCCCCTCGGAACTGCGCCGCCGGATCCGACGATCCTGGCCGAGCTCGCCACCGTTGTGCCGAAGCTCGACCAGATGTCGATGTCAGTCCCGGTCGGCGCTCCCTGGACCGCCTCGAGCGCGGCCAGCTGGGATGGCGAGACGCTCCAGACCTGGATGGACTCGAACAGCGCAACGCCGCGTTTCAAGGCGCTCGTGTCAGTCGCCACGCGGCCGACCTTCGGTGCCGAGCCGCGGGAGCTCTCGCTCCTGTTCGTCCTCTTCTACATCGCGTCCTCCGGCAACCCGGGTAACCCGGGCACGTTCGAGCGCAACTTCGACACCCGCGGGGGCGCCCAGCAGTCGCGCTTCATCGGTGGCTCGCAGCAGATCCCGCTCCGCATCGCCCGGCAGCTCGCTCACCATCGTGTTCTGCTGAACGCCCCGGTGCGGCAGATCGTTCAGGGCAAGCACGGCGTGACTGTCCACTCCGACCACCACACGGTCATGGCAAAGCGGGTCATCGTGGCGATCCCCCCGGTTCTCGCCGGCGGCATCCACTACCGGCCCGCGCTGCCCCTCGCTCGCGATCAGCTGACCCGGCGCTATCAGCCGGGCACGCTGACCAAGGTGGCCGCGGTGTACGACCGGCCGTTCTGGCGCGACCAGGGTCTGACCGGGCAGATACTGGACACCGGCGGGCCGGTCAGCGTCACGTTTGACGACTCGCCTCCCGACGGCTCCCCGGGCGTGCTGTTCGGGTTCGTCGGTGGCGACAACGCCCGGAGCTACAACGCGATGTCGCCGGCCTCGCGCCGAGCCGCGGTGCTGCACCAGTACGCGAGCTGGTTTTCTTCGCAGTCCGCGGCCTTGGGATCGGAGGCTTTGAAGGCCAAGGCGTACTTCGACACCAACTGGTCGGCCGAAGCCTGGACTCGCGGCTGTCCAGTGGGCATCCCGTCGCTGGGCACACTGGTCGCCTACGGCCCGCACCTGCGAGCGCCGGTGGGCCGCATCCACTGGGCCGGAACCGAGACGTCGGACTACTGGAACGGCTACATGGACGGCGCGGTGCGCTCGAGCGAGCGCGCGGCGGGCGAAGTGCTGGCGGGGCTGTAGGCCATGAGCACCGTCAGAGAAGCCACGTTTGACCTGTTCCGAGCCCACGGGATGACGACGATCTTCGGCAACCCGGGCTCGACCGAGCTGCCGATGCTGGCCGACTTCCCCGACGACTTCACCTACGTGCTCGGCCTCCAGGAGCTCGTCGTCGTGGGGATGGCGGACGGGTACGCGCAGGCCACCGGGCGGCCCACCCACGTCAATCTGCACACCGCCCCCGGCGTCGGCAACGCGGTCGGCGGCATCTTCAATGCCCAGGCCAACAAATCGCCGCTGGTGATCACCGCCGGCCAGCAGGTGCGCCACTACATCACGCTCGAGGCGAATTTGACCAATCGAGACGCGACTGTCGGTCCGCAGCCGTACGTCAAGTGGAGCCATGAGCCGCCGCGCGCGCAGGATGTCCCGCTCGCGCTCGGGCGCGCGATCCACCTCGCCTCGCTCTCGCCGCGCGGCCCGGTCTTCGTCTCGATCCCGATGGACGACTGGGACGCGGAGGCCGACGAGGATCGCGCGCGCAACGCGACCGCAAGGCAGGTAAGCGGGCGCACCGTGCCGCCCGAGGCATCGCTGCGGACGCTCGCGAGCCGGCTCGAGCAGGCCAAGCGCCCAGCCCTGGTGGCGGGTCCCGACATCGACGCCAGCGGAGGGTGGGGCTACGCGGTGAAGCTGGCCGAGAAGCAGCGTCTGCCGGTCTGGGCCAGCCCGGCGACCGGCGGCTCGCGGCTGGGATTCCCCGAGAGCCACCCCAACTTCCTCGGCACCCTGGCGCCCGCGATCGGCCCCGTGTCGGAGATGCTCAAGGAATACGACCTGGTGCTCGTAGCCGGCTCCTCGGTGTTCCCGTACTACCCGAACATCCCCGGTCCGCTGCTCGCCGACGGAACCGAGCTGGTCGCGATCACCTCGGACCCCTCGGAGGCCTCGCGCGCGCCGATGGGGGACGCGATTCTGGGAGATGTGGGACTCGCGCTGGCGCAGCTGGCCGAGCTGGTGGGGGAGTCCGACCGCTCCGCGCCGGATCCCCGACCCGAGCCGGGCGACCCCCAGGAGGGCGATCCGATGAGCGGGTCCCAGGCCATGGCGGCGCTCGCCGAGGTCTGGCCGAAGGACGGGATCGCGGTCGTCGAGGCGCCGTCGAGCACGCTTGCGCTGCGCAACCGCCTGCGGCTCTCGACCCCGGGCAGCTACTACTTCTGTGCCAGCGGCGGCCTGGGCTTCGGGATCTCGGCCGCCGTCGGTGTGCAGCTGGCCCAGCCGGACCGCCCGGTCATCTGCGTACTCGGTGAGGGCTCCGCTCAGTACGGGATCACCGCGCTGTGGAGCGCCGTCGCCTACAAGGTGCCGGTGACCTTCCTGGTCCTGCGCAACGATGAGTACATGATCCTCAAGTGGTTTTCGATGCTCGAGCAGGTCACGGGCGTTCCGGGGCTCGACCTTCCGGGCCTCGACGTCGCCGCCGTCGCCCGGGCCTACGGCATGCAGGCCGGCGAGGTCAACAGCCGCGAGGAGCTGACCGAGGCGCTGGGCGAGGCGATCGCGGTGCAGGACGGACCGCGTCTGGTGCAGGTGCCGGTGGCCTCCGGGATGTGGCTCGAGTGAGCTCGGTCGCCGCCCCGGAGGCGGCCGAGGCCCAGGCCGACGGCGCGGTCGATCGCGCGCCCGACTGGGTCGCGGGCGGAACGCCGGAGCCGCTGCGCAGCCGGCTCGTCGCCGCGCTGGGCTCGGAGCAGGTGCTGACGCGGGCGATCGAGCTCGTCAAGTATGCCTCCGACGCCAGCGCGTACCGATTGATCCCGAAAGCGGTGGTCACGCCCCGCAACGTTGAGGATCTCGTGACGTTGCTCAGGCTCGCGCGCGAGCTCGGAACCCCGCTGGTGTTCCGGGCCGGCGGAACGAGCCTCAACGGCCAGGCACAGACTGATTCGATCCTGGTCGACGTGCGACACCACTGGCATCGCGTGCGGATCGAGGACGGCGGCGCCCGCGCCCGCGTGGAACCCGGCGTCGTCCTAGGGCAGGTCAACAGGATGCTCGCGCGCCGCGGGCGGCGGCTCGGACCCGACCCGGCGAGCACCAACATCGCCTGCGTGGGCGGGGTGATCGCCAACAACTCGGGCGGAATGCGCTGCGGGATCGTCGCCGACTCCTATCGCACGGTGCGCGCGATGAAGCTCGTGCTGGCCAGCGGAGCGGTAATCGACACGGCGGCCGACGGAGCCGAGAAGCGCTTCGCCGAGCTCGCTCCTGAGCTCGCCGAAGGGCTGGCGGATATCCGCGACGAGCTGCGTGCCGACGCCGAACTGGCGGCGCGCGTGGCGGCCAAGTTCGAGATCAAGAACACGACCGGCTACCGGCTGTGCGCGTTCCTCGACGCCGACACGCCGCTGGAGATGTTCCGGCGCCTGGTCGTAGGCTCCGAGGGGACGCTCGCATTCTTGGCCGAGGCGGTGTTCGAGACGGTCCCGCTCGGCCGTCACACCTCGCTCGCCCTGGTCAGCTTCGAGGACGTCGACGCCGCCGCCGACGCGGTGCCGGCGCTGGTGAAGGCCGGAGCGACCGCGACCGAGCTGATGGTGGCGCCGACGCTGATCGCGGCGGCGTGGAACATGCCCGGCACCCCGGAGGCGTGGAAGGAGCTTCCTCCGACGTCGGCCGCGCTGCTGGTCGAGTTCCGTGCCGAGCGGCCCGAGGCGCTCGATCAGCCCGAGCGAGAAGCGCTGGCGATCCTCGACGGGCGGCCGATGATCTCCCCGCCGGCTTTCACACGAGAGCCCGAGGAGATCGAGATGCTCTGGCGGGTGCGGGAGGGAATGCAGGGCCTGCTCGCCGCCATGCGCCCCCCTGGGGCAACGCTGTTGATCGAGGACATCTGCGTGCCTCCGGCGCGGATCGCCGAGGGGGTCAAGGACGTCCAGGCGCTGCTCGGAAAGCACGGCTTCCTGCCCGGGGTGGCGGGTCACGCTTCGGCCGGCAACCTCCACTTCACGTTGATGCCGAACTTCGGCGAGCAGGCCGACCTCGAGCGCTACGACGCGTTCATGCACGAGCTCGTCGAGCTGATCGTCGAGAAGTACGACGGCTCGCTCAAGGCCGAGCATGGAACGGGGATCAACATGGCCCCGTTCGTCGAGCGCGAGTGGGGGACCAAGGCGACCGAGCTGATGTGGCGGGTCAAGCGACTCGCCGACCCGGACGGGTCCTCGGCCCGGGGATCGTGCTCAACCGGGATCCGGGTGTCCACCTGCGCAACCTCAAGTCGACGCCCGAGATCGAGGAGGTCGTGACCAAATGCATCGAATGCGGCTTCTGTGAGCCCGTGTGTCCATCGCGCAACGTGACCACGACGCCACGCCAGCGGATCGTGGTCAGGCGCGAGATCGCCCGTCAGCCGCTCGCCTCGCCGGTCCAGTCGGTGCTGCTGGAGCAGTATGAGTACGACGCGGTGCAGACCTGCGCCGCCGACGGTTCGTGCATGCACGCCTGTCCGGTGGCGATCGACACCGGCAAGCTGGTCAAGGAGTACCGCAGCCACGACGACGCAGACCGCTCGGAGCAGCTCGCGCTCAGTGCGGCCAGGCACTACGCGCACGTCGAACGTGGCGCGCGGGTCGCGCTCAGGGCCGGTGGCCTCGCCGCGCGCGCGTTCGGCGACGACGCGCTGGCCAGAGCAACCACTGCGATCCGCCGGCGAGTGGGCGCCGAACATCTTCCGCAGTGGAGCCGGAGCATCCCCGCGCCGGCGCCGTCGGAGCTGCCCGTGACGACCAGACGCGGCGCCGCGGCCGTCTACCTGCCGGCGTGCATAAACCGGATCTTCGGTAAGCCACGGGGGGCGGACGCGGGGCCGACGCTGCCCGAGGCGCTTGTCGCGGTCTCGGAGCGCGCCGGAATGCCGGTCTGGATCCCCGATGACGTCGCCGGGCATTGCTGCGGGGTCCCCTGGAGCTCCAAGGGGTTCAGCCTGGGCCACGCGCACATGGCCGCCAGGACCGGCGCGGCACTCGGGCGCTGGAGCGATGGCGGCCGCCTGCCGATCGTGATCGACGCGAGCTCCTGCACCCACGGCGTGCTGGAGGCGGTCCAGCTCGACGGGATCGAGGTGCTCGACTCGATCGCCTGGGTCCACGACCGCCTGCTGCCACGCCTGCGAGTGCCCCGCAAGCTTCGCTCCGCCGTGGTGCACCCGACATGCGCGAGCGCCCACCTGGGACTGTCGGGGAGGCTCGAGTCGATCGCCCGGGAGCTTGCCGAGGATGTCGTGATCCCCGCCGGCACATCGTGCTGCGGGATGGCCGGCGACCGCGGGATGCTGCACCCCGAGCTTCCCGCCTCGGCGTTGCGAGACGTGGCCGACGAGCTCGCCGGAGCCGAGTTCGACGCCTGCCTGTCGAGCAACCGAACCTGCGAAATCGCGTTGCACCATGAAACGGGGCGACGGTATGGTTCATTTGTCCTGACGTTGGAGGAGCTGACCAGATGAGAAACACGTGGCGGTTTGCCTTCGTCCTGCCGCTCGTGGGGCTGCTCGTGTTCGCGTTCGCGCCCGGTGCAAGCGCCCCGGCGGCCAGCGGGCACAGTTCCGGCCGGCCCGCCTCGATCACCGACCGCTACTCACTCGTGCACGGCTGCTACGACGTGCGGCAGGCGTCGGGTCAGATGATCGCGCCCTCCGACGAGCCGTTCCGGATGCAGGCAGCGGCACTCGGCGAGTACCTTCTCTACGGCGTTCACAAGGACTATCTCGGCCAGGGCCTGAGCCCGGTCTCATCTCCCGGCCCGAGCACGGTCTGGCAGGTCAGCGGCGACTCGCGCAAGGGCTTTCGGATGACCAACCTGGCCGACGGGGCCGCGACGGCGGTCTCGTTTACGCCCGCCGCCGGGTGTGCGGTCTACCCCGAGGGAAACGTCGACGCCGCCGGCAACGCCTTCACCGGCTCCAACCCCGCCTCCCAGGTCAGCGGCACGATCGACGCCCACACGCACGTGACGGCGTTCGAGTTCCTCGGCGGCGACTTCCACTGCGGGCGTCCGTGGGACCAGTACGGGATCGCGTTCGCGCTGCCCAACTGCGCGAAGGACGAGCAGGGCAGCAACGGACTGGTCGAGAGCTTCCTCGACTACGGCCAACCGGCCCATCCCCATGACACGGTCGGCTGGCCGACGTTCCACGCCTGGCCCTCGCCGACGGATCTCGCCGAGGAGGGCGACTACTACACCGGCATCGAGCGCGCCTGGAAGGCCGGCCTGCGCGTGATGGTCACGCAGCTGGTCGACAACGAGGCTCTCTGCATGCTGATGACGACGCGGCACAACCCCTGCAACGACATGCAGTCCGTGCTCATCCAGGCCCGCGACCTGCGGGCGCTGCAGGACTACGTCGACGCTCAATCCGGCGGCCCCGGCAGGGGATTCTTCCGGATCGTCACCAACCCGTTTCAGGCCCGCCAGGTGGTCAACCAGGGCAAGCTCGCAGTGGTCGAGGGGATCGAGGTCTCCGACCTGTTCAACTGCGGCGAGTTCCTCGGCGTGCCCAAGTGCGACCGGGCTCAGGTCGACGCGGGGCTGAAGCAGGTCCGGGGGCTCGGCGTCTCGACCTTCTTCCCGATCCACAAGTTCGACAATGCGTTCGGCGGCACGAAGATGGACGCCGGCGAGACCGGTGTGCTGGTCAACGCGGGCAATCACCTCGAGACCGGTCATTTCTGGAGCATCAAGACCTGCACCGGGCCCGAGCACGACTCCACGCAGCTGACGGCGCCGGGGACCAGCGGCCTGCCCGGCCTGACGACGCTGATGAACACGGCCGGAAGGCGGCTGCTGCCGGCGCTGCCCGGCGGGGTCCCCCAGCCGGGGCTGCCGGTGCTGCCCGCTGGGCTGCCCACGAGCCAGCTGCCCGTGTATCCGCCGCCGCCGCACTGCAACACCCGCGGGCTCACCGACCTCGGCGCTTACCTGATCAACCAGATGATCAAGCAGCACTTCATCGTCGAGCTCGACCACATGGACGCCAAGACCGCTGACGCCGCGCTCTCGATCATCGAAGCTCACAACTACTCGGGCGTGATCTCTGCGCACAGCTGGGACTCGCCGCAGGAGAACGCGGGGATCTACAAGGTGGGCGGGTTCGTGACCCCGATCGCGGGCGCATCGCCGGCGTCGTTCGTCTCGCAGTGGCAGGCGACCCAGAAGATCCGCAACAAGCGCTTCTTCAACGGGCTCGGATTTGGATACGGGGCCGACATGAACGGCCTCGCCGAGGAGAGCCAGCCCGATACGAGCAACCCGATCAGCTACCCGTTCAAGTCCTTCGACGGGAAGGTCACGTTCTCCCGCGAGCAGTGGGGGCAGCGGACGTTTGACCTCAACCGGGACGGTGTCGCCAACTACGGCATGTTCGCCGACTGGCTGCAGGAGCTCCAGCAGATCGGCGGACGACCGCTGATGAGCGACATGTTCCACGGCGCCGAGGCCTACCTCGAGATGTGGGAGCGGGCGTACGGCGTCCCAGCAACGAGCTGCCTCCCCGCGCGCGCTCGCCTCGCGACCAGCGGCCTGGGTCAGGTCAAGCTCGGGACGACGTTCCAGTCGCTGCTCTACGCCGCGGGCCAGCCGTCCTCGCGCGCCGGCCGCTCGTACCGCTACTGCGTCGCCGCCGGCCCGGGAGCGGACGCGGCGGTATTCAACTCGAGCGGGCGGGTGGCGATGGTCATCAGCACGGCGCGCGGGACGCGAGCCGGAGGCGTATCGGAGGGTTCTCGGGTCAGCAGGATCGGGCTCGTTGCGCGCTCGCTCGGTGGCGGGCTGTGGATCAGTCGCCGGGCGTCGGCTTCGGGCGCGCGTTTCCTCTACAGCGTGCGGGGCGGCCGGATCGCCGACGTCGCGGTCGTCTCACGTGCTGATGCCAAGCGGGTGAGCACGATCCGCAGCGACCTGCAGGCCGCCGGCGTTCGGTGAACGCGGCCGGATCCGCGCCGGCGCCGCCCGCGGGACTGTGCGACCGCTGCGTGCATCAGCAGGTCGTGCGTACCACCCGCGGCTCGACGTTCTCGCTCTGCGGGCGCTCCCGGGATGAGCCCGAGCGCTTCCCGCGCTACCCGCGGCTGCCGGTGACGACGTGTGTCGGGTACGAGCGGCGCTCCGGCTGAGGTTCGGTTACTGCGGCGGGAGCGGGTCGAGCACGATCAGGCTGCTGCCGTCCTGTGCCTGCTCGATACGCTCGGAGAACAGGCCGTTGGCGGTCACCTGAGCGACGAGGCCGGCCTCGGGCGCGGAGGTCATCTGTGAGACCAGCGGCGGTGCCTGCTCGGGCAATGCCGCGGCCAGCGGCTGCTTGAGCATGAACGAGAGCTCCTGGCGGCCGAAGAGCACGGCGACGTCGATCGGTTTCGTGGCCGAGCTGGAGCTTGCGACCGTGGAGGGTGGCGTCTTGGTAAGCGCGCTCGTCTGCTGCGCGCGCCCGGGTGGCAGGATCGCCACCACATTGTCGACCCCGCTGATGTACTTGAACGTGTAGAGGGCGAGCTCGAGCGCTTCCCGGCGCAGCAGCAGCAGTCGCGCGCTCGACGGCGTGCCGACCCCGATCGAGCAGTTCTGGCCGGCGACGCCGCAGAGGTTGAACGCGATCGTCTTGCCGGGCAGTAGCGAGACCGCGGTCGAGGTGGGGTCGGGCCGGACGGCGACCTGGAGGCCGGTCGGAGTCGTCGTCGGGGCGGTGCTCGCGGAGGCTGCCGTAGTGGAGCTCTGCTGGGCCAGGTTGACGACCGTCACGACCGCGAGCTGGTTCACCGCGGAGAGCCTGTACGTCGGCGCGATGTGATCGGCGATGTCGCGCGCGCCGAGATTTCCCCCTTCCGGGGGCGCCCAGCTCGACCAGGGCGCCGAGGAGCCGGAACTGCCCCCGCGTCCGCTGACGCCGACCACGACCGCGACCACGATCGCCGCGACGGCCAAGCCGATCAGTCCACCAGTGACCGCCCGGAACGTGCTCGCGTGGGGTGTGCCAAGAGACTCCGACCGGTGCTCGCTGGAGGCGGCCGATCGCGCGACGTGCGAATCCGCCCTCAGCTCGTCGGCCGCGTCGATGCTCGATTGCAGCTCGGTCATACCTGAGGCCAGGTACCCGGATCCATGAGGTCGAGCTCCGGTCGCTTCAGGCCGACGGTGTCGAGCAGCTTGCCCACCTCGTCACCGTGAAGCTCCTTGCGCTCGACCAGCGTTTCGGCGATCCGCTCGAGCGCTTCACGGTTGGAGGCCATCAGGGCGTAGGCCGTCACGTAGGCCTGACCGAGGACCTGGGCCGCGGCCCGCCGTTTGTCCGGACTGCCCAGAACCGCGGCAACCGGATCTCCGCCCAGCAGGCCCGAGCCTCCTGCGCGGTTCATGATCGCCGAGCCGATCCGCTCCAGGCGCTTCATCACCGCCTCGACGTCCTCGTCGAGCTCGAGGCTTCCGGAGATGTGGACCGGATCGGCGCCCATCGCCCAGACCCCGACCATCGCGGCCGCGGTCGCCGTCGCGCTGGCCACGTCGCCGCTCACGCCCTGCGAGTTCTCGCCGAAGAACACGTGCTCGGCGGCCATCGCGCCCAGCGTCATGATCAACCCGCCCATCACCCGGCTGCGGAAGTGGGAGAAGCGCTCGTCCTTCTCCATGCTCTGGTAGTGCCCCAGCGACCCGCCGCGCTTGCGGATCGAGAGCCGGGTGGAGAGGACGTCCTTCTCGAGGTAGATGTGTCCGGCGGCGGCGTGCCCGGCTTCGTGGATCGCCACCGCGCGCGTCTCCTCCTGGATGTACTCGATGTTCTGCGCCGTGCCGGTCTCGACCGTCGTCATCGCCTCGACGATGTCGCGCCAGGCGAATTCGCGCCGCCCCTCGGTGTGGGCGATCGTCAGCGCCATCGAGCAGCATTGCTCGATCATCGACGGCGAGTAGCCGTTCGTGATCCGCGCCAGCTCATCGCGGCGGCGGTCGCTGTCGAGATCGGGCTCGTGATCCACCTTGCCCAGATAGAGATCGAGGATGTCGAGACGGTCGTCCTTCGTCGGCGTCCGGAACCAGATGTGGCGTCCCATCCGGCCCGGCCGGGTGAGTGCCGGGTCGAGGACCTCGATCGGCACGTTGCAGGCCCCGATGAAGTAGATCTGCTCCTTGCGCGGGGATGGCGGGCGTAGCCGGAGCCGCAGCTTCCCGACTCTGTTCGGGATCACGAACATCGCGTCCAGGAACGTGTTGACGCGGTTGGTCACGACCTTGCGCAGCAGCGGTGGCTCGTCGATGCCGTCCATCACGACCAGGAGCTGGTTGAGCGCCATCCCGCCCATCCCGCCACCCATGCCGAAGCCGGGATAGAGACGCTGGATGCGCTCGGTCACCCGCGCGGTAAACGTCGCGTAGCCGGCCAGGGAGGACCCGGCCCGTTGGGTGAACAGCTTCTCGCGCCAGGCCCGCGACTCGACGATCAGATCTCCCGAGGATGTCAGCGAGCCATTGCTCCCGAAGAAGCACAGGTCGTGAATCGAGTTCGGCTCGGCCGGGGTGGCGCCGATGCCGCCCTGGAGCGCCTGGCGTCGCATCCCGACGGCGTCGATCTCGTCGATGAAGACGATGCACTGGCCGCCCCACTTGGCCGCCAGCTTGCGGGCCTTGCGGGCCAGGAACTGGACAGTGATCGCATCCATGCCGATGAACATCCCGGCGAAGCCCGAGCCGGGGATGGTCACGAACGGGCAGTTGAAGTTGGTGGCGATCGCCTTTGAGATCATCGTCTTGCCGGTGCCCGGCGCGCCGAGGAACAGCAGCCCGCGTTCGCGCTTGCCGCCTGCCTTCTCGAACTCCTCGCCCGACTGCCAGAGAGTGATCACCCGCGTGATCTCCTCCTTGGCCTCCGCCTGCCCGCGGACGTCCTGCATCTTCACGCCCCAGCTCGCGTCGCCGGGCTCGTAGCCGCGGATCTGGCGCACGGCGAAGAACAGGAACGGCCCGAAGAAGATCGCGAAGTTGACGAAGAACAGCAGCGGCAGCTGGATGAACACGAGGCTCAGCTGCGGCAGCGTGTTGGCGGGGAAGATCTGCCGCAGGCCGGCGAACGGGTGGAAGAAACCCGCGCTGATGCCCGAGAACGAGAACAGCAGCTGGCAGAAGACGAGCAGCAGCAGGACCAGCCCGATGTACACCGGGATCCGCCGGAACTTTCCGCGCCAATACCACGCGCGCCTGCGCGCCGTGATGTCCTGCTCCTTGAGGCTCGCGTCGGCCCCGAAAAGGCTCGGGGAGGGGAGGAACTTTCGCGCGGTCACCTCGACCAGGCCTCTGAACATCAGCACCGCGATCACCGTGATGATCAGCGCCGGTACGAGGTTCATGTTGTCCGAGTCGTAGAGGATCAGGAAGAACGCGGGTGCGGTCAGCAGCGCGACCGCCGTGGCCGCCTTCGTCAGGCGTCTCCACTCGCGCGCCAACGCGCTTGCGTGCTCGTTGATCCCCCCAGTCATCCGCGGACTCTCCTCGGCGTAAGCCATGACTTGGGGTTCAGGGTACATGCCAAGAGTCGGCTGTTCGTCAGTAAGCCGCGCTGCTGGGTTCGAGGTGGCGGATCGCGAAGCCGTAGTCCCTGTTCAGGCGCGCCGCGATCAACGAGCGGTGGCAGGCTGCGGCGGACCTCTCCACGCACAGCAGGGCGCCGAGGCCATCGCGCGCAAGCTCTCCGACCAGCGTGCCGAGGTCGGCTTGATCGAGAATCTCGCGCGTGTAACGAGCGGCGTACTCGGGGGCGAGGAGCCGGCGGTTTCTCTTGCCGACGCCGGCCAGGTCGTCCTCGCGGTACTGGAGCTGGCGGAGCTCCGTGGTCGGGGCGAGCTCGCGGTGGTGGCTGTAGGAGATGCCTGCCGCGGCCAGCAGCGCCTGAAGTCGCCGCGCGTTGGCCCACGCGTAGAGCGGTCCTCGCACCCCGCGACGCTGACGGACGTCGATCACCCAGGTAGCCGACGCCTGCCGGAGGGTCGCGATGAAGGCGCCGGCGTCGAAGCCGTAGACGCCGATGGTCGCGATCGTGGGCACGATCAGGGGCTCTTGCAGCCCTGGTCAGGCGGAACGCGACCGAGCGCCCCGCCACCAGGCGGCCTGTCACGTCCCGGGCTTGGGCGCCAGGCCACCAACACGGCCCGGCGGAGCGTCAGTAGTAGTGCCGTCGACCACCGATAGCGCGGCCCATGGTGCCGAGCACGGCGAGTATCAGTCCGACGACCAGCAGGATGATCCCGATCGAGTAGAGGACCGCGACCTTGGCGATCAGCCCGATGATGAGCAGGATAAGGCCGAGTGTGATCAATTCGCTCTCCTGACCTTCGTAGAAACCAAGACCGTCCGGTACTACCCAATCGGGGCGGAGTTCACGCCCGGGTGCAGCGAGGATCTCGGCCTCGGTCAACCATCGTTGACGCTACCGGTTCGGGGCAGTCCGAGGGGGGAATCTAGGCCGTACCGTCACAGGCTGAGGAGGTGCATATGTAAGCGAGCTTCTGCGCTCGCGGAGAGCTTCGTCTTCCTTTGCGGCCGGGGAGCGCACTCCCGGAGTAACCAATCGCTCCGGGCAGCAGGTTCACGAGTTATCCACGCATCCAATTCCTCCCGGAGGATTGATGACCATACGCAAGGCAGCGACCGTGCTCTCGGTTCTGGGCGCGGCGGCCTTGGCCGCGCCAGTCGCGGCGAGCGCTCAGACGACGACCAGGCAAGGCACGTCGTTCAAGAACGTTCCCGTGTCGGGCTCGGCTCACAATGGGACGGCGTTCACGGGGCACCTGACGGTGACGTAGTTCGTGACGCACGGCGGGAGCACGGTTGCCGTCGGGACGCTCACCGGGAGGGTCGGTAACCACAACATCAGCAGCACGCAGGTGGCGCTCCCGGTGGCTGTTTCTCATAGCGGCGCGGCGAACGCGGCGGCGGTGTGTCCGGTTCTGCACCTGACGCTCGGTCCGCTCGACCTCAATCTGCTGGGGCTGTTCACCTGAATCAGGTGATACTCGACATCACCGCACAATCGGGACCGGGCAACCTGCTCGGCAATCTCCTGTGCTCAGTCGCGAACCTGCTCAACGGGCAGACGGTGGTGGGCCAGGAGCTGACAGGCCTGCTGAACATCGTGCAGCAGCCGGCCGACACACCAGCGCTGCTCAACCTCTGAGGCAGACAGTCGCACGTTGCGGGCGGCCGCCGGCGCGCGGCAGCCCGCAGCACCCTGTCCGTTGCCATCAGCGTATGGCCGGCCTGGCTCGACGGCCGGAGTGACAACTCTCAGGTGATCGTCAACGTCAAGTTTGCGCTGTCTGCTACAAAAGATATGAGGCAGTTTGTAGAAGTGTGCTGAGGTCCTACCACCCCGTCAAGTCTCTCTCGATGACCTGGCTTTGAAGGATGAGCAGTGTCTGGCCGTTCACTTAGCGGCCATCGAACTTCGGCCTCAAGGCGGCGGACATGGGATGATCGCGGGACGAGCTGTTCGAACATCTGGTCATCCGCTCGGGCGGCCCGAAGATTGAGATGGACGCTCTATCACGCCCCCGCTCGATCGCGTCACCGGCTGCCAGCGGCCGTCGCCGCGCTCGGCTTGTTGGCTGCCATGGGCCCCGCGAGCGCGAGCGCGAGGACCGCGGCGCCGGAAACCGTGACCTGTGGCGAAGTGATCACGCACAGCATCGTGCTCGCCAACGACCTGAGCTGCTCCTTCGGCCAAACGGTGCTGACGGTCGGCGCAGATCACATCACGATCAATCTCGCCGGCCACACCCTCCAGGGCATCTTCGGCCCCGCGCTCTCCAGCGCCGGCCGTCGTTACGTGACAATCGAGAACGGATCGCTCGGCGACAACGCCATCGCGCTGCGCGTGACGGGCGACCGCCATGACACGGTGCGTAACCTCGTCGCAGCCGGCGGGGGGGAGGGATCGGGCGCTTCGTTCAGCGGCGGCTCGTACAACCGAGTGCTCGACTCGACACTGCTCAGCGGGCCGGGGTTCGCCCCACTCGAGCTGGAGAACGAGAGCGAGGACGTAGTCGCCGGTAACACTGCCATCAGCCAGCAGGGCCTGAAGATCGGTCCGGGCGGTGGCGACCGGGTTGTGCGGAACACGACTTCGACGGTCGATGTAACTGGCAGCGGAAACCTGATCGAGGCTAACGTTATGACACCCGTCCCGCCCGCGGTCGCCGGCTTGGTCATCGAAGGGGATCAAAACAGAGTGATCCGCAACCACGTCTCCAGCGGGCTGGCTGGAGGGCAAGTCGTGCAGTTCCTGGAAGGCATCTCGGTCACCGGCAGCGACAACGCACTCGGCGCCAACACCGCCGTTGACAGCGCCGGGGACGGGATCCACATCCTGACCGCGGACAACCGAGTCACCGCGAACGTTGCCAATGACAACGGAGCGTTCGGGATCGAGGCCGTGCCCGGCGTGATCGATGGCGGACGAAACCGGGCCAGCGGAAACGGCACTCCGGCCCAGTGCCTGAATATTGATTGCTCGGCGTCTGAGTGGTAACGCCGGCGCTCCCTCGCTCCCGCTACAGGTTCACGGCGACGTACTTCGTCTCCAGGTACTCCTCGATCCCCTCGTAACCGCCTTCGCGCCCGAAGCCCGATTGCTTGACGCCGCCGAACGGCGCCTGGGCGTTGGAGACGATTCCCTGGTTGAGCCCGACCATTCCGGTTTCCAGTCGCTCGCAGACACGCAGGGCACGCTTGAGATCGTTGGTGAACACGTAGGCAACCAGGCCGTACTCGGTGTCGTTGGCGGCCGCGATCGCTTCGTCCTCGTCGGCGAAGCCCTTGACCGGGGCGACCGGGCCGAAGATCTCCTCGTGCAGGAGCTTGGCGTCATCTGGAACGTCGGTTAGCACGGTCGGGTTGTAGAAGTAGCCGGCGCCTTCGCGCGACTGGCCGCCCACGACCGCCTTGGCGCCGCGGCCGATCGCGTCCTGCACCAGGTCGGCGACCTTGCCGCGCTGGTCATCGTCGATCAGCGGGCCGACGTCGGTGTCCTCCTCGACACCCCGCCCGAGCTTCAGCGCGCCCATCTTCTCGGCGAGCTTCTCGGCGAATTGCTCGGCCACGGGACCGGCGACGTGGAAGCGGTTGGCCGAGGTGCAGGCCTCGCCCATGTTGCGCATCTTGGCGATCATCGCGCCCTGCACAGCGGCGTCGATGTCGGCATCCTCGAACACGAGGAACGGCGCATTGCCGCCGAGCTCCATCGAGAGCCGGAGCAGCGTCTCCGATGCCTGGGCCATCAGCTTGCGGCCGACCTCGGTCGAGCCGGTGAACGAGAGCTTTCGCAGCCGCTGGTCGGCGATCAGGGGACCCGTCGTCTCTGAGGACGAGGACGCGGTGAACAGGTTCAGGACCCCTCCCGGCAGGCCGGCCTCCTCGAGGATCTTGCCCAGCATCAGCATCGACAGTGGCGTCTGCTGTGCGGGCTTGACCACCATCGTGCAGCCGGCGGCGATCGCCGGTCCGACCTTGCGAGTGCCCATCGCCAGGGGGAAGTTCCATGGCGTGATCATCAGGCAAGGTCCCACCGGTTGCTGCATCGTCAGGACCCGTCCGGCGCCGTTGGCGGCGACGGCATAACGGCCGTCGATGCGTACCGCCTGCTCGGAGAACCAGCGGAAGAACTCGGCCGCGTAGGCGAGCTCGGCCAGCGACTCCTTGACCGGCTTGCCCATCTCCAGGGTCATCAGCAGGGCGAGCTCATCCTTGCGCTCGGTGATCATCTCGAACGCGCGGCGGAGGATCTCCCCGCGCTCGCGCGGCGGCATCGCCGCAAACTCGGGACCGGCGTCGACGGCGGCGTCAAGCGCGGCCCTGGCGTCGTCGACCGACGCGTCGGCGACCTCGCACAGAGGCTCGGCGGTCGACGGGTCCTCGACGGTGATGGTGCCCTTGGATCCGTCCCGCCATTGACCCCCGATGTACAGCTGCTTGGGGACCTGGTCGATTACTCGCTGCTCTTCGGATGCTGTGATCGTGCTCATGTCTCCAACCTACTACCCCGCGGCCGGCCACCGTCAAGCGGGGACCGGCCACAAGGGTCAATAGGGGATTGCCGGCACGTGGCCGGCGATCGGCCGTTTAGGCGGCCGATCCGATCGCCGCCGGCTCGAGCGCGACGTTCAGCACCTCGTCGATCGTCATCGCGACGTGGAAGTTCATCGCGTCGCGAACCTCCTGCGGGACGTCATCGAGGTCGCCGCGGTTTCGCTCCGGCAGGACCACGTCGGTCAACCCGGCCGCGTGGGCCGCGAGCACCTTCTGCTTCAGTCCACCGATCGGCAGCACCCGGCCCTGGAGCGTCACTTCGCCGGTCATCCCGACGGTGTGGCGGACGGGCCGGCCGCTCAGGAGCGAGGTGAGCGCGGTCACCATCGTCACGCCGGCACTGGGGCCATCCTTGGGGATCGCTCCTGCGGGGACGTGGACGTGGAATGAGCGCTCGTCGAACTGGGTGGGATCGATGCCGAGCTCCGTTGCGTGGCCGCGGATGTAGGAGAGGGCGATCTGCGCCGACTCCTTCATCACGTCACCGAGCTGTCCGGTGAGGGTCAGCCCGGGCTTGCCCTGCATCCCGGTCGCCTCGATGAACAGGACGTCTCCGCCGGCGCCCGTGACAGCGAGCCCAGTCGCGACGCCCGGCACTGCCGTGCGGATCGCGGACTCCTGGAAGT
>DATCNP010000181.1:0-4017 GCA_036565205.1 Solirubrobacteraceae bacterium
GGCCCGAGCAGCGTTCCGAACGTTGCCGCGCCGATCGCCGAGCCGATCACGTACCCGCGCTCGGTCCGCGGCGAGGCGGCGATCACCCAGGTCAGCGCGCCGCCCCAGATGCAGCCGGAGGCCACGCCCTGGAGCACCCGCAGGACGTCGAGCGTCACGAGGTCGCCGGCGAACCCGAACGCCGCCACCCAGACCGCGAACGCCACCAGTCCCGTCAGCGTCGTGCGGCGGACGCCGATGCGAGCGGCGAGCCAGCCGCCGAGCAGCCCGCCGGGTATCAGCCCGACGGCGTAGGCGGCGGCGAGCACGCCGATCGCCGGCTTCGAGGCTCCGAGCACACGGGCGTAATGGGGGAGTACCGGAGTGACGGCGGCATACAGCGTCGACTCGAACATGAACAGGATCCGCACCAGCAGCAGCGGCGCCGGGGGCGAGGTGCGCTGCCGCCAGCTCGGTTGGGCGCCGGTCATGGTGAGCCGATCAGCGCCGCGGCGAGGCGGCGCAGGCGGGGGCGGAGCTCGGCGCTTTCGCCGAGCGAGAGCGCCTCGATCAGCAGCCCGTCGGCGGCCGCGACGAGCAGCTCGGCGTCGCCGCGCGGATCGGTGGACCCGGCGCGCTCGAGCAGTTTGCTGCCGGCGTCGAGATACTCCTCGGTCCAGCGCGCGGTGATCTCGCGCAGCGCCGGCCGCCGCGCGGCCTCGAGCAGCAGCGTGTAGGTGGCGATCAGTGAGCCGCGGCTCGTGCGCAGCCGGTCCTCGACCGGTTCGATGACCAGCGAAATCGCCGCCTCGATCGGGTCGTCATCGCTGCATTGCTCGGTGTAAGCGCTCAGGCGGGCAATGTCGCGTTCGGCGGCGAGCTCGAGCGCCGCGGTCAGCAGATGCTCCTTGGAGGAGAACCAGTACGTCGTCGAGGCGAGCGGCAGCTCCGCGACCTCCGCGACCCGCCGATGCGTGACGGCGTCGGCGCCGACATCGGCCACGATCTCGAGCACGGCCTCGAGCAGCGCCTCGCGCCGTGCGGCGCCCCGGGGTCGGGTTTTGGTCGGAGTCGTGTTCATCGGAGGGAAGCGGCTGGCGTTGGAGCGGTGGGGACCAGAGCGCGCAGTGGTACAAGCGTACCAGAGGTTTGGTACGGATGTACCGTTTGGGGTTGGGCGTGGAGGACGCGCGCTCGCGGGGCCCCTGGGCAGTTGCGCTCGGCGGCGCGTGGGCGCACGGGGGCGCCGGCACCCGCTCCAACCTGCATAGCGCGACATTCCGCGCCGGTTGAACACCGTTTGGCGCGTTACGGGTGGCTGTCAGCCGATTTGCGACAAATCGCCAGCGCGGGTGCGCGTTTGTCGCGTTTTGCACGGGGGCGGGACGCCCGGGGCGTTGCCGCGTCCGTTGCCGCCGCCCCCGCGCCCGCCAGGCGCACCCGCGCCCTACCCGGCCACGGGTTCCGGGACCCCGCGCACTTCGGCCTCCTCGGCGTCCGCCGCCGCGGCACGGCTGGCTTGGCCCTCGACGCTGAAGTGGGGGAGGATGCGGTCGAGAAACGGGGCGAGCTTCCAGTTGAGATCGCCGAACAGCATCATCACCGCCGGGACCAGCACCGAGCGCACGATCAGCGCGTCGAGCAGTACGGCGCTGGCCAGCCCGATGCCGAACAGCTCGATGATGCGCTCGCCGCCGAGCACGAAGGCGCCGAACACGAGCACCATGATCGCCGCGGCCGCGGTGATCGTCCGTCCTGTCGCGGCGAGGCCGTGGGTGATCGCCTCGCGGGTGTTCCGTCTTCTGTGCCACTCCTCGTAGACACGGCTGATCAGGAACACCTCGTAGTCCATCGAGAGCCCGAACAGGATCGGGAACATGAGCACCGGCAGGAACGCCTCGATCGGCCCGGTCTTGTCGATCCCGAGCAGTGAGCCCCCCCAGCCGAACTGGAAAATGGCCGTGACGACGCCGAACGCCGCACCGGCCGAGAGCATGTTCATGACCGCGGCGGTGAGGGGGATCACCAGGCTCCTGAAGACCGCCATCAGCAGCAGGAAGCTCAGCAGCACGACGATGCCGATGAACAGCGGCAGCTTGCGTGAGAGCACGTGGCTGAAGTCATCGAAGATTGCCGTCGTGCCGCCGACCAGCACGGTCATGCCGGTTCCCTTGTTCGCCCGCGGGACGATCTGGCTCCTGATCTGTTGCAGCAGATCTGAGGTCGATGCGTCCTGCGGCGCGCCCTTGGGGAACACGTTGGCGATCGCCACCGGCTTGTGGCCGTTCGTCCCGGGGATCAGCACCGGACGCGTCGCGCCAACGACCCCGGGGGTCCCGGCAACGGCCTGCTCGACGCGGGCGAAGTCGGCCACCTGGCTGGGAGTGTTGATCTGCGCGACCAGCTCGAGCGGGCCGTTGTAGCCGGGTCCAAAGCCCTTGGCGAGCAGGTCATAGGCCTTGCGGGTGGTCGTGTTCGCGGGATCCGAGCCGGCGTCGGAGGAGCCGAGCCGCATCGAGAAGAACGGGATCGCGATGATGATCATCACGGCCGCCGCCACAGCGGCGAACACGGCCGGGCGGCGGTCCATCGCAGCCATCCACCGCGCCCAGACGGCCGACTCATCGGTGATGGTGAACCTGCCCTCGCGGAGCGCCTTGCGCTCGCGGCGGCGGGGCACGCGGCCGCCGAACAGGCCGAGCATCGCCGGCAGCAGCGTCAACGCCGCGAGCACGGTGAAGGCGACCGCGATCGCGGCCGCGACCGCGACGCCGTAGAGGAAGCTGACGCCGAGCGCGAACATGCCGAGCATCGCGATGCAGACGATCAATCCGGCGAACAGCACCGCGCGGCCCGAGGTGTCGAGCGACTCGACGGTCGCCTCCTCACGGCTGAGCCCGCGGAGCAGCCCCTGCCGGTAGCGCGTGACGATGAACAGCGCGTAGTCGACCCCGACTCCGAGGCCGATCAGGACCGCGAGCTCGCTCGAGAACGACGCCATGTTGATCACGTGCGACAGAAGCCCGACGACGGCGAGACCGGTCCCGAGTGACAGCGCGGCCGTCAACAGTGGCAGCAGCATCGCCAGCAGCGAGCCGAACACGATGAACAGCACGATCGCGGCTGCCAGGAAGCCGAATATCAGCCCGCTCGATTGGTTGTTCTGGTTGCCCGACTGCGCGATGTTGCCCTCGACCTCGAACTCGACCCCTCCACCCGAGGCCGAGGTGATCTTCGAGACGAACGCCTTGGCCGCCGTCGCCGTGATCCGGTTGCGGTTGGCCGCGTTAGTGAAGTTGACGTTGGCGAAGGCGATCTGGCCGGAAGGAGCGATCTGCTTGGCGCCTGCGGTGCCGTACGGAGAGCTCACGCTTCCGATGTTGGGCACGCGCGCGACCTGCGCGAGCAGGTTCTCGACGCGAGTTCTGACCGCCGGATCGGTAACGAGCCCCTGCTTGACCGCGATCACGATCTGGTCGGTCTCGCCGGAGACCTTGGGGGCGTTTCGCTGCAGCAGCCTGATCGCGTCGAAGCTCTCGGTCTTCGGAAGCTTGAAGTTGTCGGTGAAGGCACTGCCGGCCGCCGAGTGGATCGCCGTGAGCGCCACCAGCGCCGCGACCCAGGACGCGGCGACGATCCACTTGTGTCTAAAGCACCATCTGGCCAGCTTTCTCACTCGGATCAACCTCCATCGGCGCTCGTGGCGCACCGCCAATGCGCGCCCCCGCTGGCCGCGCTCACAACTACATTGAACAGCCCATCCTTGACAGTTGGATGAAAGCTCGGTTATCAAGGTAAGCTTGCCGTCCGCCGCCAAAACCCGCTCGACGCGCAAGCGCAGCGCTGGAATGCTGCTGCACCGGGGCGAAAGCGAGCGGCTGGAGGTGCTCCTGGTTCATCCCGGAGGTCCGGTCTGGGCCCGGCGCGATCTGGGCGCATGGTCGATCCCCAAGGGCGAGCACGAAGCCGACGAGGACCCGCTGGCGGCTGCGCGCCGCGAGTTCGAGGAAGAGCTCGGCGTGCGGCCCCCCGCAGGCG
>DATCNP010000182.1:0-6246 GCA_036565205.1 Solirubrobacteraceae bacterium
GATCTACCGCGGTGCGGGCGGCGGAGCCGGGGAGCTTGGTCACACGATCGTCGGGCTGGACCTCGACCAGCGGGTCGCCGAGCCGGGGCGCTTCCCGCAGCGCGGCTCGCTCGAATACGAGGCCTCGGGCCACGCCCTCGACCGGCTCGCGGCGCAAAGCGCCGAGCGCCACCCGGATTCACAGCTGGCTCGCTCGCACCGAGGCAGCGAGCCGGTGCTGGGCGCCGACGCGGTCAGGGCCGCCATCGCCGGCGACGCCGCCGCGAAGAAAGTGGTCGAGCACTGGGGCGAGCGGATCGGCATCGGAGTGGCCAACGCGATCAACACGTTCGATCCCCAGGAGGTCGTGATCGGGGGTGGGGCGGCCAGGGCGGGCGAGTTGCTGCTGGCGCCGGCACGACGGGTCGCTGCCGGCTACGTGCTGCCGGGGCTGGGCACGCGGACCGAGATCCGGCTCGCGCGCCACGGCGTGCGCGCCGGTGTGCTCGGCGCTGCGCTGCTCGCGGCGCACGAGCTCGAGGCATCGGAATCGCGACCGGCGGCGGGAGCGGCGCGATGATCGTCGCCTGTGGCTTCGACCACGCCGGCTTCCTGTTGCGCGGGCGTCTGCTGCCCCTGGTCATCGCCCTGGGTCATGACGTGCTCGACCTCGGGACCGACAACGGCGAGCCGATGGACTACCCGGACAAGGCGCTGGCCGTCGGTCTCGCGGTCGCAGCCGGTGAGGCGCAGCGCGGAATCCTCGTCTGCGGGTCAGGCGCCGGGGTCTCGGTCGCCGCCTGCAAGGTCCGGGGGGTGCAGGCGGCGACGATCCACGACACCTATACCGCCCACCAGGGTGTCGAGCACGACGACGTCAACGTCCTGTGCATTGGAGCACGGGTGATCGGGGTCGAGGTCGCGGTCGAGATCGTGACCGTGTTCCTGTCCGCCGAGCTCTCCTACGAGGAACGGCACGTGCGGCGACGAGCGAAGGTCAGGGAGATCGAGCAGACCGGCGGGATCGAGAATCCCGACCTGGCCTGAGGGAGGGTCGGTGCCCGGCAGCGTCCTGGTCATCCGCCACGGCGAGACCGAGTGGAGTGCGAACGGCCGCCACACCGGCCGCACAGACGTGCCGTTGACCGAGCACGGCCGCGAACAGGCCGCCGCGCTGGCGCGTGAGCTCCAGGGCTGGAACTTCGCCCTCGTGCTCTGTAGCCCGCTGCAACGAGCGCGGGAGACCTGCGAGCTGGCCGGTTACGGTGAGCTTGCGGAGCCGTGCGAGGGCCTGAGAGAATGGGACTACGGGGACTACGAGGGCCTCACCACGCCGCAGATACGCGAACGGGATCCGAACTGGAACCTGTGGCGCGACGGCTGCCCTGGGGGTGAGCGGCCCGAGCAGATCGGCGAACGCGTCGAGAAGGTGCTGGCCCGGGTCCGGGCCGCCGGCGGCGACGTGCTCGTGTTCGCGCACGGACACGTGCTGCGCGTACTGACCGCGCGCTGGCTCGAGCTGCCGGTCGCCGCCGGGGCGCGGTTCGTGCTCAGAGCCGCCGGGCTCGGCGTGCTCGGCCACGAGCGCGAGACGTCGGTGATCGAGCGCTGGAACGCATGACAGAGGTCATGGGGCAATTGGTCCATGCGCCACTTACGCTCGGTTCAGGGCAACCCTACGCTGTGGCCCATGACATCTACAGCAGTGCAGAGGAGGAAACTCGCCGTGGAGGTGCGCGACCTGCGCAAGTCCTACGGCGACGTTCAGGCGGTGCGCGGTGTCAGCTTCGAGGTGAGACGCGGCGAGCTTCGCCAGTGAGTCGGGATCGTGCTCCAGGAGTGCCGGCGTACAGAGCGACCTGACGGTCGCCGAGCTGGTGGAGATGTACGGGCGCTACCACGTGCGCGGCCGCCGGGTCGACGAGGTGATCGAGCTGGTGGAGCTGACGCCGAAGCGAGACGTGCGCGCGAAGAACCTCTCCGGAGGCCAGCGCTCGAATGCACCGCCCGGGCGGCCGTGACGTCGCTGGTGGGCGGCGCCTCGGCAGGCGCGGCGATCGTTACGGCGCCGGCAGGATCGGGGGTCGGGCTACTGATGGTGGTGTTGATTGCGCGACTTGCGGACACGGAACGACGAGCTCGTAGAAGCTCGCGCCGAGCTCGCTCAGCTCGCGGTCGCGCGCGACCGCGAGCGGTTCGCTCGGGACCTCCACGACCTACTCAGACACACGTTCTCGGTGACCGCGCTCAAGGCCGAGCTCCCCGGCGCCTGATGCCCGACCGGCCGCGCGCGGCGGTGGACGAGATGGCCGAGGTCGAGCAGGTGGCGCGCAACGCGCTGACCGAGGTCAGGCAGGCGGTCAGCGGCTACCGTCGGCCGACGCTCGACGGCGAGCTCGAAGGAGCGCGGATGGCGCTCTGGCAGGCGGCATCGAGGCCGAGGTGGAGCGGCCTCAGGTAAAGCTCGATCCAGCCGTCGAGGCGGTCCTCGCCTGGGCCATGCGCGAGGGCGCCACGAACGTGATCCGGCACAGCGGCGCTCGGCACTGCCAGCTGTCGGATCAGTGCCGGCCTCGCCGATGCGGCGGCCGAGGTCGTGGACGGCGGTTCGGGTGCCCTCGTGGGCAGGGGCGCGGGCGCGGGGGATCGAACGGGGCGGACATCGCGGGCGGGGGTCCCGGACTCGCGGTGACCATGCCCGTCCAGTGACGTGATCCGGGTCATGATGGCCGAGGACCAGGCCAGGTCCGGGGAGCGCTGGCCAGCCCAGCCAGACCGGGCTCGACGCCGCGATCGAGCTCAAGCAGGCGCTGCCCGAGTGCCGGATCCTGATCCTGACGACGTTCGGACGCCCCGGCTACCTGCAGCGCGCGATGGAGGGCGTCGCCTCGGGATTCCTGCTCAAGGACGCCCCGCTTCCGAGCTGGCGTCGGCGATCAGGCGGGCAACGGCCGGCGAGCGCATCGCCGATCCGAGCCTGGCCGCGGCGGCGCTGAGCCAGGGACAGAGTCCGCTGAGCCCGCGCGAGTACGAGGTCCTGGCCGCCTCGCGCGAGTACGCGACCGTCGCCGAGCTGGCCGCCGCCCTGTTCCTGTCGGCCGGGACGGTGCGGAACCACCTCTCGTCCGTGATGCAGAAGCTCGACGCCCGAAATCGGGGTGAGGCTGTCGGCGTGGCCGAGGAGCGGGGGTGGCTTTAGGGGCTCCGGGGGACCCGAGGGGTGCCGGGGCGCTGGCGTGGGGGTGCCTCGCGGGAAGAGTGCGAGAAAAGGGCTGTATATCGATCACTATCTCGCACTCCTCGCCCGGCGATGCGGCTGAGAGGACTCGAACCTCCAAGGGGTTTCCCCCACACGGACCTGAACCGTGCGTGTCTACCAATTTCACCACAGCCGCTGGCAGGTCCAGACTCTACAAGCGAACCGCCCGGTGGCAGATCCCGCAGCTGTGTGCCGCTGCTCAACCCGCCAATGACGCGCCCGGGAGAACTCCCTGCGCCGGATCAGCAACCTACGCCAGGGCGGATTCGCCCGGGCGGGAGGCAACGGATTTCGATCACCGGCGGGTGGCCGGCGCGGATCTTGAACAAGTAGCTCTTGCCGATGAACCCAGGCCGGGTCAGCTCGATAGTGATCTGCGAGCCGGCGTGCAGGCGGTGACTCCGGAAGCTGCGCACGAGGTCGATCGTCGCGGGCGCTCGCGATGAACATCGACTCGGTGCTCTCGTGCTGCAGCGCTTGAGCTTGGTGACAGCGGTGGCACGCGTGGCGAACGGGCAACCCCGGCCGCGGCACTCCACTCGGGCCGTCATGCCCGCGGACGCGTTTTGCACCATGAGGGCGAGGACCTTCGTGTAGGCAGGCGTGTAATAGAAGGTCCAGAGCATTGTTGAGGTGATCGTGCCGCGCGCCCGGACCGGGAGGGTGCGAACGCTCACCCGCTGAGACGGTGAGGACGAGGAGCCGTTGAAGTTGTTGTCGCCGCCGTAGTGCGTCGTGATCAGGTGCTCGCCCACCTTCCTGTAGGTGACTGTGCACGTCGCGGCGGCAGAGGCATTGCTGTTTATCAGGGCCTGCCCGGCGCACGAAGCGATCGGCGCTCCCTGGTCCAGGAACTCGACCAACCCCGATGGCGCCACGGAGCCGCGGTGGATTGGCGTGACGGTGACCGTGTATGTAGCTCTCGAGCCGACCTTGACCGTGGGGTTCGAAACATCGAGGGCGGTCGAGGTCGCGTCACGCCCGACGGCGAGATCATCCGTCGCGCTCGTCGAGTCGGCGACGATCGATCCGCGATTGGACGTGAACACCGCGGCGACCTGGGCGGGGGAGGTCGCGGCCGAGAACGACGTCTGGCAGGTGACGGTCGCGCTCTGGAAGGATGTCGCGACGGGCATGAATGCGCAGCCGCTAAGGGCGGCCCCGCGGGCTTCGAACGTGATCGCCCCCGAGGGCGTCGCGGCACTGGAGCTCGACGTGACCGTGGCGATCAACGTTACGACCTGATTCGTGACCGGAGCACTCGGCAGCGCAATCAATGTGGTGGTGCTCGCGTTGGCAGCCTGAGCCAACCTGGCCTGGGCGGAGGTGAGCGGCGAGACGGAATTGTCGGTGGCGGTGATCGTCGCGAATCCGACTGTGGTGGAGCTCGTAATGGTCGCCGTGTAGAAGCCGTCGTGGTTGTTGGTTGTGCTGCTGATCGTCTCGCCCGGATCGCTCGAGGAGAAGCCGACGGTTTGACCGCCGAGCGGATGGCCTTGTGCGTCGACGACGGTCGCGGTCGCGGTGCTGGTGGAGCTGCCGTTGGCGGGGATCGACTTCGGGGACAGCGTCACGGTCACCGTCTTCGCCGGACCCGCGGTCTGGGTCAGGGTCGATTTGGCGGAGAGGGAACCGTCGACGGCGGTGATCGTCGCGGTGCCGACCGTGGTGGAGCTCGTGACGGTCGCCGTGTAGCTGCCGTCGCCATGGTCGGTGACCGGTCCGATCGCCTCGCCCGGGTCGCTCGAGGAAACCACGACCGTCTCACCGGCTGCCGGCAGCCCCCCTAGGTCCGTGACGGTCGCCGTCGCGGTGCTCAAGGAGCTGCCGTCGGCGAAGATCGACGTCGGAGTTAGCGTGACGGTGACGTTCGCCCCTGTTGCCAGCGCCCGCGAAGGCGCTGCGAGCAGCGTCCAGCTGACCGCGTTGCCAAGAACCAGCATTCCGACCAGAGCGAAGCAGCGAGCAAGCATGCCGCAACGCTCCAAGCGAAAAAAGAGCCGCCACCCCCAACGTCTGATCAACCGCACATCAATGCCCCATGGAGATTACGACTTTCAAACTCTACTAAAACAGACCAAAACATGTGGAAGGCGGACGACCCGTCAGAGCGACTGGGCTGAGGCCCCCGAGACCCAGACCTTCGGCCGCGAGTTCCGACCCGCGTTCCTGAACTCGACCCCACCATGCTCTCGTGTTCCATGAACTCGACCCACCAGGCTCTCGCGGTCTTCGGCCGTGACGACAGATGACGGTTGGCCCAGGTTCCGCCGAGGCGAGCACGCGGCGCTCGCGTGGCTCACAGAGGTAGCGCGTGCCCGACATCCTTTGGCGCCCGGGTCTCGGGCCGCATCCCTGCGAGCGCATGCCCCGTGTGAGGCGACTCGCAGCGTGCCCTAGCCGCTAGGCTTGAACCGGCGAACCACCGTCGGCTCAGCGCTCGCGGCCCGTTTCGCGGCAGCGACGGGAAGCGTGTAAAAGACCTGGTAACGCCCCCCGCCGCTATCGTCTAGGGGACTAGGACGCCGCCCTCTCACGGCGGAAACCCGGGTTCGAATCCCGGTAGCGGTACTCAAAGCCCCCCGTAAACACGGGGCGTTTGCCGTTTCAGGGCTCCGTGGGCTAGTCCGTGGGCTAGTCTGGCGTGCGTGCGACGATGAGCACATGGGCGACGCTGAGGTCGCGCGTCGTGCGCGCCGCGACCCGCGCGTCCGCTGCCACACGGCGTGGCGCTCGCTCCTGGGCGGAAGCGCAAGCGCGCTGCGGAGCGCGCGCAGCCGGGTCGGGACGATCGCCATGTCGCCGATGCAATCGCCGGCTGGCCAGCCGAGCACAGGACGAATGCGATCGTCGACGGGGACGCGCTTTCCGCGCCAAGCAGGGCGCTGCTCACGCCGGCAGAAATGCTTGTCGTCGAGCGAAAGCGGGTCCCGTACTTCGCTGCTGGATCCGGCGGGATGCAGCAGCCTAATGGCCTCTCAGCAGGTGGCGTGAGACTTCTACCTTTG
>DATCNP010000183.1:0-16767 GCA_036565205.1 Solirubrobacteraceae bacterium
GGCGAGAGCGACTCGTCGAGCCGCGCCGCCGGCTCGGCATCGGCCGCGGCGGCCTCCATCGCCGCGATCCGCTCGGGCGTCATCGCCGTGGCGTCCTCGTTCTCGGCCAGCCAGGCTCGAGCCTCGGCCGCGCTGGCCTCATCCCGGACGACCTTCTTGCCCGCCCCGTAGTAGCGGTCGATCTCATTGAAGAGCTCGTCGACCAGCCGCTCCGTGGGCACCTTCTTGAGCGGCTCGCCCTTGGAGTAGATCATTCCCATGTCCTTGGCTCCGGTGATCCCGAAGTCGGCGTGTCGCGCCTCGCCGATCCCGTTCACGGCGCAGCCCAGCACCGATACCTCGATCGGATCGTCGTAGGCCTCGAGACGCTGCTCGACCTCGGCGACGACGGTGTCCATGTCGAACTGCAGCCGCCCGCAGGTCGGGCAGGCGATCAAAACCGGCCCACGCTCCCTCAGCTTCAGCGCCTTGAGTATCTCCCAGGCCACCTTGACCTCTTCCTCGGCGTGGAACGTGGACAGGGAGATGCGGATCGTGTCGCCGATCCCGTCCGCGAGCAGCGTGCCCAGCCCGACGGCCGACTTCAGCGAACCCGACCACTTGGTGCCGGCTTCGGTCACCCCCAGGTGGAGCGGGTATGGAATTCGCTCCGCGAGCAGCCGGTTGGAGGCAATCGTGTTGGGCACCGAGGTCGACTTCATCGAGACCTTGAAGTTCTCGAACCCAAGGCGCTCCATCAGTTCGACCGTCTCGGTCGCCGCGGTCACCAGCGCTTCAACCGGGTTGTCGTACTCGAGCTGGCGCAGGTGGGCCGGGAGCGAGCCCGAGTTGACGCCGACGCGCAGCGGGGTCCCGAGCTGGCTGGCGCGTGCGATCACCTCGGCGACCTTGTCCGGGCCTCCGATGTTGCCCGGGTTCAGTCGCACGCAGTGCGCGCCGGCGTCGAGCGCCTTCAGCGCGAGCGTGTGGTTGAAGTGGATGTCGGCGATCACCGGGATAGGCGACTCGCGCACGATCGACTTGAGCGCCTCGGCGTCCTTCTCGCGGGGAACCGCGACGCGGACGATGTCGGCTCCGGCGTCGGCGACCCGGCGGATCTGATCGATCGTCGCCCGCAGGTCGGCGGTCTCGGTCTTGGTCATCGTCTGCACGGCAACCGGTGCCCCGCCGCCGATCGGCACGCTGCCGACGGTGATCTGACGTCGTGAGGGCACCCTCCGCAGTGTAGACGCGGCCCGCTCGCTCGCCCGGGCGAGCGGAGCCTCAGCTCTCGCCGCGGCGGCGCCGCACTGCGACTGCGCCGAACGTGACCGCCGCGAGCGCCAGCAGCACGAGGAGGACGATCACCGGGGTGGGCAGGAACGAGCCGCCCGAGCCACCTGTGCCGCCCTGGCCCTTGCCCTTCAGCTGCAGATCCAGCTGACGGTTGATCACATCCAGGCAGTTGGTGTACTGCTTGATCGAGGCCGGCATGATGCTGAGCGCGGTCTGCAGATCGGAGGTCGGGTAGGACCGCGTGAGCCGGCCGTTGGCGTTGCAGTCCTTGATCACGGCGTTTGCACTGGCCAGCGCCGAAGGCGCCGTGGCGGCTGCGGTCGCGAGTGCCACGAGGACGCACGCAAGCGTCAGCGGTGGTCGGTGGCGCCGGCGCATCGCCGGGAAGCTTATGGCCTTTGCGGACGGCGACTCACGACACTACGCGGAGGCGCGCTGGATCAGGACGGCGCGACTCGGAGGCGCCGGACCGAGGATCGCGCTCGCCCGCGAGCCGATCGCGGCCGGGTCGAGGTTCAAGGGCCTGCTCAGGCCGACGCGGACGATCCGATAGCCGTCGACCGAGCTCGCGCCGATCAGCCGCGAGCCGGCGGGAAGCTTGGCCAGCCGCTGAAACACGCTGCCGACGATGTCGAGCTCGTCGAGCCTGACCGGGGCCTGGCTCACGGGCCCCTCCCCCGGCCCCGACCATGGGACGCCCGGAAGGTAGAACGACAGCGGGCCAGACGCGAACTGACCGTCGTAGGCGACGATCGCGCGCGTCCCGGTTGGCCGGCCGAGCGCCGCGGCGACCCCCCTCCAGTCAGGTCGCTGGTAGCGAGCCTGCGCGTTGATCTGCGCGCCGGCGTAGAGGAACAGCGCCAGCAGCACCACGGCGAGCGCCGCACCGGGGAGCCGTGCCCGCGCCGCCGTACATGCGGCTCCGACCAGCACGGCGAGCGGGATCCAACCGGGGACCAGGCCGCGGGCGATGTAATCGTCGTGGTGCAGGAGGGCGAACAGGATCGGCGTGAGCAGCACCGCTCCGGCAAGCGCAGCCGCGACACCGGCGCCCCGCAGCTCCCTGTCCTCGCCCCCGATCACCAGCAGGCCGATCACGATCGCCGCGAGCACGGCGGCTCCGACCAGGCCATATGAGACCGCCGGGCCGAGGTCGAACGTGTTGATCCCGAAGGCGACCGGGACCTGCTGGATCCGCAGCGAGAGCGGCACGCCAACGATCCACGGCGCGGTCCGCGTCAGGTTGGGCAGCGCGTGGGGTATCAGCGCGATCTCGATCAAGGTCAGCGCCCCGACCGCACCCAAGGTGTAACGGCTGCGCGCCCGGTACAGCAGCGCGAGCGCCTCCGCGGCGACCAGGAACGCGGCGAAGTACTGGGTCAAGAGCGCGAGCCCGGAGACGACTCCCCACAACGTCACGTTGCGAGCGCTCGCATGCCTCCAAGCCCGGGCGAAGAACAGGATCGACAACCCGGAGAGGGCCACGAGCAGCATGTATTCGCGTGCTTCCTGTGAGTACCAGATCATGAATGGGTTGACGGCCGCGAACCCGGCTGCGACCAGGCCCGCGCGTCGCGAGACCAGCTCCCGTCCGCACAGGTACGTGATCGGAACCACGGCCACCCCGATCAACGCCGAGAACGCCCGCAACCCGGCCTCTCCGGTCCCGAACAGCTTCGCCCACGGCCAGGCGAGCACGAAGTAGAGCGGCGGATTCCACTCGTTCGCGTTCCAGGCCCCCCACATCGCGCCGAACGACAGATGGAGCTCGTGCGCCGCTTGAGATTCGTCGAGCCAGTAGCTCTGGTCGGTGATCGTCGCGAATCGGAGGATGGCCGCCAGGATCGTCACGCCGGCCAGGACGAGCGTCTCGGCCTCGATCCGCGGCGGCCACGGCGTCGGTTCGCTTGAGTCAGCTACACCGGCGCCCGTTCGGGCCGGGATGAGCATGCGCGCAGGATTGTAGACGCCGAACCCGACCCTGCCGCCGCCTGGCGGGCGCGGACCTGACCGGAACTTCGGACCGGATGTGCCGTTAACCTGCCCTGCTTGCGCCGGTGGCCCGCCGTTGTCAGGGACTTCTTCCTGCCCTCGCTCGACCGAGGGCGCGTGCCCATGCTCTCGCTCGCCCTGGCCTCAGCGGTGCTCGCAGGCTGCGGCTCGACGGCGACCCAGCCCGCGCAACCGGCGAAGCTTCTCAGCCGCCCCGGGCTCGAGTCGATCTTCTCCCCCGGGCCCGAGCTCATAACCGATACAGCTGGCACGCTCGACCGGCTTCACCAGCTCGGGGTTGACCGCGTCCACGTCTACCTCCACTGGAGCGACATCGCGCCGGCGCCGAACTCGCCGGTCCGCCCGAGCTTCGATGCGACGGATCCGGCTGCCTACCCCGCCGCGGGCTGGGCGCCGTTCGACGCGATCGTCGGCGGGGTCCATGCCCGGGGCATGGGGCTGGACTTCGCCGTGGTCCCCCCGCCGCCTCGGTGGGCGTCAGGCAAGGGGGCGCCCGACCCCAGCACCCAGTCCGAGTGGCGACCTTCGCCGCAGGAGTTCGGACAGTTCATGCGCGCCGTGGGGATCCGCTACAGCGGCCACTACACGCCCCCAGGTGCCAGCTCCCCACTCCCCCGGGTGGCCTTCTGGTCGATCTGGAACGAGCCCAACAGCGGCGTCGAGTTGGCTCCACAGGCTCTGGCCTCGCAGGTCGAGGTCTCGGGGCTGCTCTACCGGCGCCTGCTCGACGCGGCCTGGAGCGCTCTCCAGGCTACGGGACACGGCCGGGACACGATTCTGATCGGTGAGCTGGCCCCCGCCGGGGCCACCTTCGGCAACGCCCCCGGCGCCTTCGCGGTGATGGCGCCGCTTCGCTTCCTACGGGCGCTCTACTGCGTCGACACGTCCTACAAGCCGCTCACCGGCAGCGCGGCGACCGCCCGCGGCTGCCCGGCCACCGCCGCCGCCTCGGCCAAGTTCGCCTCCCAGCACCCGGGGCTGTTCCACGCCACCGCGTTCGCCAATCATCCCTATCCGCAGGGGCTGGCGCCGAACGCGATCACCCCGGGCGAGCCCGACTACACCGAGCTGGCCGAGACGCCAACGCTCGAGCGGGTGCTCGACACGCTGCAGCATGTCTACGGCTCGAGCACCCGTTATCCGATCTACTCGACCGAGTTCGGTTACCAGACGATCCCGCCCGACGCGGAAGGGGGAACCGTCACCCCCACGGTGGCGGCCCGATACCTGAATTGGGCCGAGTACCTGAGCTGGCGCGATCCACGCGTGCGGTCATACGACCAGTATCTGCTGATCGATTCTCCGCGCGGCAACTTCGCCAGTGCGCTGCTGTTCGCCAACGGCACGCCGAAGCCCGGGTACTTCGCCTACCAGATGCCGATCTGGCTCCCGGTGACGACGACCAGAAAGGGAGACCCGCTCCAGGTGTGGGGCTGTGCGCGCCCGGCGCGGTACCTGGGTCCGAGCGCGAAACGGGTCGAGATCCAGTTCGAGCCCGCCGGCGGGGGATCGTTCAGCACGGTGAAGACGGTCAGGCTGAGGGGCACGAGCTGCTACTTCGATGTGCTGGCCAGGTTCCCCGGCAGCGGCTCTGCGAGGCTCAGCTGGAGGGCTCCGGGCCGTGCCGCGTTGTTCTCCAGAACCGTCGCCGTGGCGCTCCGCTAGCCTGGGCGTCGCTCGAGGGCGCAGGCCGCGCCACCGGCTTTCAATATCGCGCCCCCACCGCAACTTCGATTGGCTTGGAGCTGTTATTCCCACCATGCCCAAACTCTCTCCGACGTGTCATCGGTTCCGTTTCTCCGCCACGATTGCCCTGGTCGCTTCGCTGATCGGGCTGTTGTCGCTTACCGCCGGGCCCGCCGCGGCCTCCAGCACGCAGATCTCGATCATCCAGGACGGCCCCCAGCTGTCGCAGAACCCCGATGCGACGATGCAGCGGTTCCGCCTGCTCGGCGCGAACACCGTCCGGACGATCGTGAACTGGTTCGACATCACGCGCAACCCCACCAGCTTCAAGCGCCCGGCGAACTTCAACGCCGCTGACCCGGAGTCCTACCCGGCCAGCAAGTGGGCGCCGTATGACGTCATCGTCGAGGCTGCGAAGAAATACGGCCTGGCGGTCGACTTCACCGTGACCGGCGGCGCCCCGGCGTGGGCCGACGGGCCCGGCGTCCCCAAGGGGGGCATCAACGAGGACTTCGCCTGGAAGCCCTCCGCGAAGGAGTACGGACTGTTCCTGACCGCCGTAGCCAGGCGCTACAGCGGTAGCTTCACACCCAAGCACTCGGCGTCGCCGCTGCCCAGGATCCACTTCTGGACGATCTTCAACGAGCCCAACTTCGGCGAGGACCTCGGTCCGCAGGCGATCAACGGCTCGACGGTCTCGGTCGCGCCGATGTACTACCGCCGTATCGTCGCGGCGGGCTGGAGCGCGCTGCACGCGACCGGTCACGGCCACGACACGATCGTGATCGGTGACTTCGCCGCGCGTGGCACGGCGGGGCGCGCCACGAGGCGCTTCCCCGGGGGCTTTCCCGGCGCCTACGGGCAGACCAAGCCGCTTCTGTTCATTCGCACCCTTTATTGCCTGGACCCCAACTACCACCAGCTCCGCGGCGGCGCGGCTGCGGGGGTCGGGTGCCCGACCAGCGCCCGCGGGTCACGAGCCTTCCGGGCCCAGAATCCTGGACTGTTCAACGCCAGCGGCGTCGGCGACCACCCCTACCCGATCGACCTCAGCCCGGTCCGAGACGGACTCAGTGACCCGAACTTCGCCGCGTTCCCCTCGCTTCCGAAGCTCGGGCAGGAGCTTGACAGGATCAACCGGATCTACGGCTCGCGCACCCACTACCCGCTCTACAACGACGAGTACGGCTACATCACCAGCCCACCGGCGCAGGCCCCGTTCGTCTCGCCGGATACCGCATCGTTCTACATGAACTGGGCCGAATACCTGAGCTGGAAGAACCCCCGGATCAAGTCCTACATGCAGTACCTGCTGCAGGATCCGCCGTCAACCGGGGGTACATACCGCAAGTTCGCCAGCGGTTTGCTGTTCCCCAACGGCAAGCAGAAGTCCGACTACAGCTCGTACCGCCTGCCGATCTACATGCCGGTGACCTCGGCCCAGCGGAGCCGCAACCTCGAGGTGTGGGGCGACCTGCGCCCGGCGCACTTCTACGGTGGCCAGACGGTCAACATCCAGTTCGCGTCGGGCTCGAGCTCGGCGTTCAAGACCGTCAAGTCGCTGACGATAAACAACCCCAACGGTTACTTCGACATCCACATGCGGTTCCCGGGCAGCGGGAATGTGCGGCTCAGCTGGACCTACCCGAGCTCTGACCCCTTGTTGCTGAACTCGGCACTCGGCGCGACCGTGTTCAGCCGCCACGTGGGGCTCAGATTGCGTTAGATCGCGGCCGATCGGGAATACTGGAGGAAGATGGCCTCCGGCGCGCCCGAGCTGATCGCACGCCTGCAGGAGATCTGCGGTCGCGAGCACGTGCTCACCCATCCGCACGAGCTCGCGACCTACAGATCCGACGGGCTGGGGCAGTATCAGCAGAATCCGAGCGCCGTGGCGCTCCCGGCCTCCACCGCGGAGGTCCAGCAGGTCGTCCGAGCGTGCTACGAGGCCGGGGTCCCCTGGGTCGCCCGCGGCGCCGGGACAGGGCTCTCCGGCGGTGCCCTGCCGGTGGCCGACGGCGTGCTGATCGTGCTCGCGCGGATGCGGCGGATTCTGTCGGTCGATCTCGACGACGGCCGCGTGGTGGTGCAGCCCGGTGTCACCAACCTGGCGGTCTCCAAGGCCGTCTCCCCCACTCACTTCTACCCGCCCGACCCCTCGAGTCAGATCGTCTGCTCGATCGGCGGCAACGTCGCCGAGAACTCGGGCGGCGCCCACTGCTTCAAGTACGGCTTCACCACGAACTACATCACCGCGCTGGAGGTCATCCTCAGCGACGGCACGATCGCTCGGTTCGACCGCGACGCGCCCGGTTACGACCTCCTCGGGGCGTTCGTCGGCTCCGAGGGGACGCTCGGCGTCGCGACCGAAATCACCTTGCGCGTGATCCCGGCCCCCGAGAGCATTCGCACGCTGCTGGCCTTCTTCGAGGACACGAGCGCCGCCGGCGACGCGGTATCGGCGATCGTGAACGCCGGGATCGTCCCGGGCGCGATCGAGATGATGGACCGGCTCTCGGTCCAGGCGGCCGAGCAGGCCACCGGCGCCGGGTACCGACTCGACGCCGGCGCCGCACTGGTGGTCGAGCTCGACGGTCCGCGCGAGGAGTGCACGGCACGGCTCGAGCAGATCATGGCCCTGTGCTCCGAGCACGGTGCGCTCGACCTCAGGATGGCGCTGACCAGCGAGGAGCGGGACCTCATCTGGCGCACGCGCAAGGCCGCCTTCGCGGCGATGGGACGGATTGCGCCCGCCTACTACGTCCAGGATGGGGTGATCCCGCGCACGCGTCTGTCCGAGGTGCTGCGGCAGATCGACTCGCTCGCCGCCGAGTACGAGCTCCAGGTGGCCAACGTGTTTCACGCCGGGGACGGCAACCTGCATCCGCTCGTCTGTTATGACTCCGGGCGCGAGGGGGAGGCCGAACGGGCCGAGGAGCTGGCCGGACTGATAGTCAAGGCATGCGTCGATGCCGGCGGCTCGATCACCGGCGAGCACGGCGTCGGGGTCGACAAGAAGGCCTATATGCCTTCGATGTTCTCAGAGGCGGACCTGGCGACATTCCAGCGGCTGCGCTGCTCGTTTGACCCGCACGGACTGGCCAATCCGGGCAAGGTGATGCCGACGCCCCGGCTGTGTGGCGAAGTACCCGGCCCCTACCGGGAGCATCCGCTCGAGCGGGCCGGAGTCGCGGAGCGCTTCTAGTGGCGATCGCCGACGAGTTGCGCCCGTCTACGTTCGAGGAGGCCGCAGCTGACCTGGCCTCAGCCTCGAGCCGAGGGCGGTCGGTGCGGATCCGCGGCGCAGGCACGAAGCTCGACTGGGGCTTTCCCGGCCAGGAGGTTGATATCGAGCTGCGGACAGCTGCCCTCAATCAGGTCCTCGAGCACAACTCCGGTGACCTGACCGCTGTCCTCGAGGCCGGCGTCAGCCTCGCGCAGGCCCAGCGGACGTTTGCGGAGGCCGGGCAGATGCTCGCGCTCGATCCACCCCTCGGCCACGATGCCGCTGCCACGATCGGTGGGGTGTTTGCCACCGGTGACTGCGGGCCGCTGCGCCATCGCTACGGCGCCCCGCGCGACCTGGTGGTCGGGATCACCGTTGCGCTCAGCGATGGCACGATCGCCCGCGCCGGAGGCAAGGTGATCAAGAACGTCGCCGGCTATGACCTGGCGAAGCTGTTCTCGGGCTCGTTCGGGACGCTCGGAATGATCCTCTCGGTGAGCGTCAGGCTGCATCCGATCCCCGTCGCCACGGCGACTGCGCTGGGCGCGAGCCGCGACCCCGACGTGCTCGCCGCAGCGGCTCGCTCGCTTGCCGCAGCCCCGTTCCAGCTCGAGGCGCTCGATGTCGCGTGGGGCGGCGGCCGCGGCGGCCTGCTCGCCCGCTGTGCCGGCGCCGAGGCCGAGAGGGTCGGGCACCGGGCAGCGCGCGCGATGAGCGATGCCGGGCTCGAAGAGACCGATGTGGCGTCTGACGACGACTCGTTGTGGGAACGCCAGCGCGCCGGCCAGCGATCGCGATCTGAGCTGATCGTGCGCGTGGCTGCGCCCCCCAGCGCGCTCGAAGCCGTGCTGCGGGCGGTCGAGTCGGCCGCCGGGGCGCTGGTCGGGAGGGTGGCGCTGGGCACGAGCTACGTCGAGGTCGCGCCCGAGGCGAGGGGGCGGCTGGAGCAGGCGCTGCCCGCCGGCGCCCGCTCGATCGTGCTCGACGCCCCAGCCGACCTGCGCCTCGAGCTCGACCCGTGGGGCCCGCTCGATGCGGCGTCGCTCGCGCTGATGCGACGCATCAAGGCGCGCTTTGATCCGGCCAACGCCTGCAATCCTGGCGTTTTCGTGGGCGGCATCTGAGTGCCGGCGTTCGACAGCCATCGTGCGCCCGAGCAGGACGTGATCGACGACTGCGTCCACTGTGGCTTCTGCCTCGACGCCTGCCCGACCTACGCTCTGTGGGGCGCGGAGGCCGACTCGCCACGAGGGCGGATCGTGCTGATCAGCGAGGGCCTCCAGGAGGGGTCCACGCTGTCGGATGAGATGGTCACCCACTTCGACCGCTGCCTCGGATGCATGGCCTGCGTCCCGGCTTGCCCCTCGGGGGTTCGCTACGACCGTCTGATCGAGCGAGTGCGCCCGCAGGTCGAACGCCATCACCAGCGCACCCCGGCGGAGCGCGCGCTGAGACGCATGCTCTACGAGACGCTTCCGCACCCGAAGCGTCTTCGTGCGCTGCTGCCCGTGCTTGCCGCCTCGCGCAAACTGGGCGCCGAGCGCCTGCCTGCGCAGCTCTCGAGGCTGGCCAAGGTCGCCCCCCGGACGCCGGTGCGAGAACTGCGGGTGAAGCCGCCCCCGGCTCGGACGCCGGCCGCCGGCGAGCGTCGCGGGCGCGTCGGGCTGCTGCTCGGCTGCGTCCAGCGCGTGTTCTACCCCCAGGTGCATCGCGCCACTGTCCACGTGCTCGCCGCGGAGGGGTTCGAGGTGCTTGCCCCCAGCCTGCCGGACTGCTGTGGCGCGCTCGAGCTCCACGGGGGCGCGGAGGAGGCGGCGATCGCCCGCGCCAAGGCCACGATCGCCGCTTTCGCCCAGGCGGGCGGCGCTGAGGGGCTCGACCACTTCGTGGTCAACGCGGCAGGATGCGGTTCGGCGATGAAGGACTACGGCGAGTTGATCGGGACGCCCGAGGCCAAGGCGTTCTCGGCCCGGGTCAGCGATGTCAGCGAGCTGCTTGGCTCTGTGCCGGCGCGGGCCCCGAGGGGCGAGCTGCGACTCCGCGTCGCCTACCACGACGCCTGCCATCTGGCACATGCCCAGGGTGTGCGCCAGCAGCCGCGCGAGCTGCTGAGCTCGATCCCCGGGCTCGAGTTGCTCGAGGCAGCCGTTGAGCGCGACATCTGCTGCGGATCGGCCGGGATCTACAACCTGGTTCAGCCCCAGGCCGCAGCCGAGCTCGGCGCGCGCAAGGCGCGGAACCTGCTTGACACCGGCGCCGAGGCGATCGCCGCCGGCAATCCGGGCTGCGCGGCGCAGCTCGATCTGCATCTGCGCGAGCTCGGACACGAGCTCCCGATCTATCACCCGGTCGAGCTGCTCTCGCGCTCGATTGCCGCGGCGTCCCCGCCCTGAGAGCGCGCCCGCGGCGCCCGACTGGGTTCCGGCGCTACCTGGTCGGGAAGCCCGGGCCGGCGAGCGTCGAGATGTCGTTGCTGAGGCCGATCACGAAGATCAAGAGCACCAACGCGAAGCCCACGACTCCCGCGCGCTCCATCACCGCGAACGGGATCCTGCGGCCGCGGACCTTCTCGGCCAGCGCCCAGAACACGTGGCCCCCGTCGAGCGGCAGAAACGGGAACAGGTTGATCACAGCCAGTGACAGCGAGATCAGCGCGAGGGTGTAAAGCGCCTCGGTTGTGTTGAAGGCGAATCGCTGCTCGGTGACCGTGAAGCCGCCGACGATCCCGTGAACCTGGCTTCTCACCTTGGGCTCGAACAGCCGCGCGATGGTCGAGACCGTCGACGTGGTGACGCGCCACATCTGGCTGATGCTCTGCGAGGCGGCGCTGAGCGGCCCGATCGGCTTCACCAGCACCCCGAAGGAGAACCCGACCCGAGTGCGCTTCACGGTGGCGTCGTAGCGGGGAGAGATCGTGTAGGTGTGGAGCGCGCCGTTGCGCGAGACCTCCAGCCTGACCGGCGTCCTCGCCGTGCACCCGGCGGACGGCGTGCCCACGCAGCGATGGCTGGAGATCGCGTCAGTGATCTGCTGGACCGACAGTCCGCGCTTGCCATCGACCGCGACGATCCGGTCGCCGGGCTTGAGGACGGCCGAGGCCGGCGGCACGAGCGCTTCGACGCTGTGTGAGGGCAGATCCTGTCCGTGGCTCGTCTGCACCTCGCCGTGGGCCCAGAAGATGGCGAAGATCATCACGAAGGCGATCACCAGGTTGACCGCCGGGCCGGCAAGGATCACGACGACCCGCTTCCAGACCGGCTGGTTGTAATACGCCCGCGCGACGTGCTCAGGTGGGATCTTCTCGTGCGGGTTCATCCCGGTGATCTTCACGTAGCCACCCGCCGGGATCGGGCCGATCCCGTACTCCGTTTCGCCACGGCGGAACTTCACCAGCATCGGGCCGAAGAACAGCGAGAAGCGCTCGACCCGCATCCCGACCGCCTTTGCGGCGGCGAAATGCCCGGCTTCATGGAGGATGATCAGGGCGGCAAAGCCCAGGAAGGCCAGTAGGTAGGACACGGATCTCAGTGTGCCAGGCGCGAGGCTTTGGCCGGTCAGGCCCGGGCGCGGGCGGACACCAGCTCAGCCGCCACCCGCCGGGCCTGCGCGTCGGCGTCGGCCAGCGAATCGAACGAGTGCACGCGACCGGCCGGAAGCCGGCTGAGCGTCTCCTCGATCACCGCTGCGATCCCGAGGAACGTGAGCTGCCCGCGGAGGAAGGCGTGGACGGCGATTTCGTTGGCCGCGTTGAGGGTGCAGGGCGCGGTCCCACCCGCGCCGGCGGCCTGCCGGGCCAGGCGCAGGCAGGCGAACGTGTCCTCGTCGACCGGCTCGAAGGTCAGCGAGCCCAGCTCCACGAGGTCCAATCGCCGGACCGGGACGTCGGCACGCTCGGGGTAGTTGAGTGCGTAGGAGATCGGCACCCGCATGTCGGGGTAGCCGAGATGGGCGAGCGTGGCGCCGTCGCACAGCTGGATCAGGCTGTGGACGATCGACTGCGGATGCACGACCACCTCGATCCGCTCGTAGGGGGTCCCGAACAGGTGATGGGCCTCGATCACCTCCAGACCCTTGTTCATCAGCGTCGCCGAGTCGATCGTGATCTTGCCGCCCATCTGCCAGGTCGGGTGCGCCAGCGCCTGGTCCACCGTGACGCTCTGCAGCTGCTCGGGGCTCCGTCCGCGGAACGGGCCGCCGGAGGCGGTCACGACCAGCCGGTCGACGGTCCCGGGGCGCTCGGACGCGAGCAACTGGTGAAGCGCGGAGTGCTCGGAGTCGACCGGAATGATCGCTGCGGCCGTCGCCTCAGCCAGCTGCGTGACCAACTCGCCTCCCACGACGAGCGATTCCTTGTTCGCGAGCGCGAGGTCGATTCCCTCGCCCAATGCCGCCACCGTGGGTACGAGGCCGGCGGAGCCGACGATCGCATTCAGCACGAGGTCGCAATCCGCTTCGGTGATCAGCTTCACCAGCCCGTCCGGACCGGCGAGCACCTCACCGTCGGTCCAGGCCTCGCTGGCCTGCGCCGCCGCGTCGCGGTCGGCGAGCGCGATCCGCTTCACGCCCAGCGTGCGGGCCTGCTCCACGACCACCTGCCAGTCGCTGCCCGCGCTCAGCCCGACGACGCGAAACTCGCCATCGGGTGACCGGGACACGACGTCGAGGGCTTGCACGCCAATCGAGCCCGTTGAGCCGAGGATGACCAAGCGGCGCGGCACGGAGGTGATTCTAGGGCCGCGGTTCGCGGACCTGGTTGCCTCAGTGGATCAGGGCAAACCAGATGTAGTAGCCGGCGACGACGGTGAACATGACCGCGTCGAGGCGGTCCAGCGCTCCGCCGTGGGCGCCGAACAGCTGACCCGTGTCCTTGGTGCCGGCGTCCCGCTTGACCAGCGACTCGAACAGGTCTCCAAGCGGCCCGAGCACGGCTACGGCGATGCCGAGCATGAGCGCGTCTCCCTGCGTCAGCCACGTCTGGTAGAGCCCGGCCACGAAGATCGACACGATCGCGATCAGCATCCCGCAGAACAGGCCTTCGAAGGTCTTGTTCGGCGAGATCGTCGGCGCGAGCAGACGCCGCCCGAACATCCGGCCGCCGATGTACGCCGCTGTGTCGCCGAGAAACGTGCCGACTGCGATGTCGATGATCACGCCGTTGCCGTGGTGCAGCTGGCGCAGCAGCTCCGCGTGAGCCCAGGCCATCCCGATCCAATAGACCCCCAACAGCGTTCCGGCGATCGAGACTGTCGTGGAGCGCTGCTGTCCACGCCCGAGAATCACGAGGAATGCGACCGGAAGCGTCAGGACGGCGACTGCGAGGACGTCGCGCTGCGTGCCGTAGCGCGCGGCGAGGACCATGCCGATCAGCCCAGCGAAGCCGACCACCGGCGCCGGGTGCCAGCGTCCGAGCATTCGGTAGAGCTCGTGTAGGCACGCCAGCCCGGCGGCGATCATCAGCAGCGCGAACGGGAGGCCGCCGAGGTCGATGAACACCACCGCGACGACCGCCGCCGGCACCCCCACGAGGATCCGGGCGAGCAGGTCTGAGCGTCGGCGCCGGCCGGCGGTCCCGTTTGACGAGCGCGACCGTTGGCCCGACGACGGCCGCCGAGCCGGGGGCATCAGCGGCCTCCGAAGCGTCGGCGCCGGGCGGCGTACTCCTCGAGGCTGGCCTCGAATGCGTCGCGGGAGAAGTCCGGCCAGAGCTCGTCGCGGAACACGAGCTCGGCGTACGCGCCCTGCCACAGCAGGTAGTTCGAGAGCCGCTGCTCTCCGCTGGTGCGGATGATCAGGTCGGGGTCGTGCATGTCGGGCGCATACAGGTGGGCGCGGAAGTCTTGCTCGCTCGCACCGGTAAAGGTTCGCGCTGCATCGACGATCTCCGCTCGTCCGCCGTAGTTGAAGGCGACGAACAGGGTGATCCGGGAATTTCCGCTGGTCAGAGCCTCGGCCCACTCCATCTGCTCGATCAGCACCCTCGGGACGGGATCCGAGCGGCGGCCGATGAACCGCATCCGGACCCCCTCGGCGTGGAGCTCGGGAGTCTCGAGCTCGATCCGCCGGGCGAACATCTCCATCAGCGCGGAGACCTCACCCTCCGAGCGAGACCAGTTCTCGGTCGAGAACGAGTAAACCGTCAGCTCCCGCACGCCGAGCGCCACCGCGTCGCGCAGCCGCGCCTTGACCGTATCGGCTCCGGCTTCGTGGCCGGCCACCGCAGGCAGGCCGCGGGCTGCCGCCCAACGGCCGTTGCCGTCGGTGATGATCGCCACGTAGCGGGCCGCACCGTCGTCCCGGGGCTCGTCCGGTCCGTGGCCCGATGCGCTCCCCTGCTCTCCGGGGGACACTAGACCTCCAGGATGTCTGCTTCCTTGTGCTTGAGCAGGTCTTCGAGCTCGGTGATCCGGCCGTCGGTGACCTTTTGCAGCTCGAGCTCGGCGCGGTGCTCGTCGTCGGAGCCCGCCTCGCCGGCCTCCTTGAGCTCGCGGAGGTCGTGCATCACGTCGCGACGGACGTTGCGGATCGCGACGCGGCCTTCCTCGGCGATGTTGCGCGCGACCTTGACGAGCTGGCGGCGGCGCTCCTCGGTCAGCTCGGGGACGCTGAGGCGGATGAGGTTGCCATCGTTGGACGGCGTCAGGCCGAGGTCCGATTCCAGGATCGCTCGCTCGATCGCCTTGATCGAGCTCTTGTCATATGGCTGGATCGTCAGCAGCCGTGCCTCGGGTGCGGAGATCGTCGCCAGCTGCTTCAGCGCGGTCGCAGTGCCGTAGTAGTCGACGATGATCCGGTCGAGGAGCGCCGGGCTCGCTCGACCGGTGCGGACCGAGCCGAACTCGTGCCGGATCGCCTCCACCGATTTGGCCATGCGCTCCCGGGCGTCCGCGAGCAGCTCGTCGATCATCTCGCTGTCGGTCACGTCCTCACCAGCGTTCCTACGCGTTGCCCGGACACTATCTTGTCGATGTTGCTCTCGTCGGCCATGTTGAAGACGACGATCGGCAGGTTGTTGTCCATGCAAAGCGCGAAGGCGGTCGAGTCCATCACCTGCAACCCGCGGGTCAGCGCGTCCTTATGCGTGATCTCGGGGATGAATTCCGCATCGGGGTCGAGCGCCGGATCGGCCGTGTAGACGCCCTCGACGCCGTTCTTGGCCATCAGGATGATCTCGGCGTGCAGCTCGGCCGCGCGCAACGCGGCAGCCGTGTCAGTGGTGAAGAACGGGTTGCCGGTGCCTGCGGCGAAGATCACGATCCTGCCCTTTTCCAGGTGGCGCATCGCACGGCGCCGGATATAGGGCTCGGCCACCTCTGAGATCGTGATCGCGGACTGGACGCGCGTGGGGACCGAGGCCTTCTCGAGCGCGTCCTGGAGGGCCAGCGCGTTCAGCACCGTCGCCAGCATTCCCATGTAGTCGCCGGTGGCCCGATCCATGCCGCGGGCGGCGGCGGCCAGACCGCGATAGATGTTGCCTCCGCCGACCACGATCGAGATCTCGACCCCCCGCCGCTGTACGGACGCGATCTGACGGGCGATGGCCTGGATTCGAGCGGGGTCGGTGCCGTAGTCGAGGTCGCCCATCAACGCCTCGCCAGAGAGCTTCAGCAGCACCCGGTGGTAGGCGGGCGCCGGCGAGTCTCTCGAGGCGTCGGCCGGCACCGGCTCAGCCGCCGACCGCAAACCTGGCGAAGCGGCGGATGACGACGTTCTCTCGCGTCTCGGCCGACAGGGCGGCACGCAGCTCCTCGATCGTCTTGCCGCCGTGCTTGTCCTCGTTGACGTGCGTCTGGCGCAGCAGCACGACCTCGTCGAGCCACTTGTCGAGCTTGCCGGCGACGATCCGCTCGCGAACGTTCTCGGGCCGGTCCGTTGCCTGTTCGACGGCGATCCGCTCCTCGCGCTCACGGTCCTCGGCCGGAACGTCCTCCTCACCGATCGCGAGCGGTGCCGCGGCCGCGATGTGAAGCGCCAAGTCGCGTCCGAACTCGATGAACTTCCCGTTTCTGGCCACGAAGTCCGTCTGGCAGTCGACCTCGACGAGCACGCCGATTCGGTTGCCGGCGTGGATGTAGCTCTGGATCACGCCTTCGCGGGCCTCCTCGCCGGCTCGCTTGGCGGCCTGAGCCTCGCCCCGCGTTCTCAGGAGTTCGACCGCCTGGTCCAGATCGCCGCCGGCTTCGCTCAGCGCGTCCCGGCACGCGAGCATGGCCGCACCCGTGCGGTCACGAAGCTCCTTGACCTGCTTGGCGCTGATCTCGCTCACACGCCCTCCTCAGCGTCGACAGCGGCGCTCCCAGCGGGCGCCGCGGGCTCCTCGGGGGGTGCGGGAGGCTCCCCCTCGGCGGGAGGCTCCTCGGTCGCAGCGGGCGCCGCAGGCTCCTCGGCGGATGCGGGCGCCGCAGGCTCCTCGGCGGATGCGGGCGCCGCGGGCTCCTCGGCGGGTGCGGGCGCCGCGGGCTCCTCGGCGGGTGCGGGGGCGGCCGGCTCCTCGGCAGCCTCTGCCGCGGCCTTGGGCTCGGGCTCCGCCGGCGGCTGAGGCGCCGCCGGCGTGGGGGCCGGAGCCGGAG
>DATCNP010000184.1:0-19730 GCA_036565205.1 Solirubrobacteraceae bacterium
CCCCAGAGCACGCCGAGGCGCTCCGGGGCGAGACCGCGGGAGTCCTGCTCGCTGCCGACGATCCGCTGCTGGCCATGCAGACGCTGGCAACGGCGTGGCGGCGTGAGCTGGCGGCGGGCGTCATCGGGATCACGGGCTCGACCGGGAAGACGTCAACCAAGGACCTGCTGCTCGCGCTGCTCGCCCCGCACCGTCGCACGGTCGCCTCGCGAGCCAACTACAACACGGAGATCGGCCTGCCCCTGGAGATTCTCGGCGCGCCGCCGGAGACCGAGCTGCTGGTGCTCGAGATGGCCATGCGCGGGATGGGCCAGATCGCCGAGCTGGCGAGGATCGCCGAGCCCGACGTAGCGGTGATCGTCAGCGTCGGGCCGGTGCACCTGGAGCTGCTCGGCACGGTTCAGGCAGTGGCGGCGGCGAAGGCCGAGCTGATCGCGGCGTTGGCGCCGGGTGGGACCGCGATCGTGCCGGCCGGTGAGCGGCTGCTCGACGCGTACCTCCGGCCCGAAGTGCAGACGACGACGTTCGGGCCCGGCGGGGACGTTCATCTGCTCGAGGAGGAGGACGAGCATGTTCTGATCGCCGCCGGCAGCGAGCGGATCTCGCTCGAGGTCCCATTCCGGCAGGCCCACCTGCGCGCCAACCTCCTCGCCGCTGTTGCCGCGGCTCGCGCCGTCGGGGTGACTCCGTCCGGACGGGTCGAGCTGGCGCTGACGGCGGGTCGGGGCGAGATCGTGGTCCTGCCTGGCGGCATAACGGTCATCGACGGCTGCTACAACGCCAACCCAATGTCGATGCGTGCCGCACTCAGCGACCTCGCCGCCTCCGCCGCGCGCGCGAGCGCCGCTCGCCGCGTGGCCGTGCTCGGGGACATGCTCGAGCTCGGTCCGCAGGCCGGCGCCTACCACGCCGAGCTCGGGGAGCTCGCCAACCGCGCCGGCGTGGACCTTCTGGTCACAGTCGGCCCGCTCGCCGCCGCGATCGCCGAGCGCTTCGACGGCGAGGCCCGATCGCTCGCCGATTCCGAGGAGGCCGCGGCGGTCGTGCCGGGCCTCGTCCGGGCGGGCGATTACGTGCTCGTCAAGGGCTCGCTGGGCGTTGGTCTGAAGGCGGTCTGCCGAGCTCTGGGCGTGGGGACGGCGGGTTGAACACTGGCTCGGCCTCCGGCCCGATCCTGATCGCAGGGACGGTGTCCATGCTCATGTGCCTGTTCCTGAGCCCGAAGTTCATCGCCTTCCTGCGTCGTCGCGAGTTCGGGCAGAACATCCGCGAGGAGGGCCCACAGGGACACCAGACCAAGGCCGGGACGCCGACGATGGGGGGGATCATCATCATCACGGCGATCACCGTCCCGTTCCTGCTGCTCTCGAAGCGAGAGTGGACGGCGCTCGGGGTGTTCGGCGTCACGATCGCCTGCGCGCTGCTGGGGTTCGCCGACGACTACACGAAGATCGTCAGGCGACGCTCGCTCGGGTTGCGGGCCCGGACGAAGCTGGTGATCACGGTGGTCATCTCGCTCGCCCTGTGGTACGTGGCGACGAAGAAGGCCAACATCGCGCCGACGATTCAGTTCCGCCTTGTCGATCTGACCGTCGATCTGGGCCCCCTCTATCCCGTGTTCATCTACCTCGTGGTCGCCGGGACGACGACCGCGGTCAACTTCACCGACGGGCTCGACGGGCTCGCCGCCGGCTGCGCAGCGATCGTGCTGCTGGCCTACATCGGGATCACCTTCATCACCACCGGTGAGCGTGACCTGACGCTGCTCGCCGCCTGTCTCGTCGGCGCCTGCATCGGCTTTCTGTGGTTCAACAGCTTCCCGGCCAGCATCTTCATGGGTGACACGGGGTCGCTCGGGCTGGGCGGCGCGATCGCCGGCCTGGCGATCATGACCAAGACCGAGGTGCTGTTGATCCTGCTCGGGGGGATCTTCGTGATCGAGGTGCTGTCGGTCGTGATTCAGGTGGTCTCGTTTCAGACCCTGCGCAAGCGCGTCTTCCTGATGGCCCCGATTCACCACCACTTCGAGCTGAAGGGATGGTCGGAGACCAAGATCATCCTTCGCTTCTGGATCGTGGCTTCCGCATTCGGCGCGATCGGCTTCACGGTGTACCAGCTGAGCATCCGTGGCTGAGACCTGGAGGCGCAGAGGCCCGCGGCGATGAAGGCGCGCCCTCCGCTCCCCGGCGGTCCCTACCTCGTCGTCGGCTTGGCCCGGTCAGGGATCGCGGCGGCGCTGGCGCTACGTGCCCGAGGTGAGCGCGTGATCGGCGTCGACACGGGTTCGGCCGAGGATCCGAATCTGCGCGCCGCGGCCGGAAGGCTTTCGCAGGCCGGCGTCGAAGTCCATTTGGATGCGTCAGGCGACGCCTTTGCCGCCGGTGCCGGGACGCTCGTCAAGAGCCCCGGCGTACCCCATAGCGCCCCTGCAGTGGTTGCGGCGGTGGCGCGCGGCGTTCCCGTGCTGGGCGAGGTCGAGCTCGCCTGGCGGCTGGTCGAGAACGAGTTCGTCGCGGTGACCGGGACCAACGGCAAGACGACAACGACCGAGTGGATCGGTCACATCCACCGCGAGGCAGCCCTGCCGGTGGCCGTCGTGGGCAACGTCGGGACGGCGGCGTCATCGCTCGCCGACGGCGTCGCGCCCGACGCGACCGTGATCTGCGAGGTCTCCTCGTTCCAGCTCGAGGACACGATCGCGTTCGCCCCGGAGGCGGCGGTGCTGCTGAACCTGGCCCCCGACCACGTCGACAGGCACGGGACCTACGAGAACTACGTCGCGGCCAAGCTGCGGATCTTCGCCAACCAGGGCAATCACGACATTGCCGTCGCGCCCGACCGGCTGGGTGTCGAGGATCTCGGAGGCTGCGCTCGCCGAGTTCTGTTCGGCACGACGCCGGGGGCAGAGCTGACAGAGCGATCAGGGCATCTGTGGTGGGACGAGCGGCCGCTGATCGCGACCGGCGAGATCTCCCTCCCCGGCGCCCACAATCGTGAGAATGCGATGGCGGCGGCCGCGGTATGCCTGGCGCGCGGACTCGAACCCGAGGCCGTTGCCGAAGGGCTGCGAACGTTCACCGGAGTCGCGCACCGGCTCGAGTTGATCGCGGTCCGGGACGGCGTGTCCTACGTCAACGACTCCAAGGCCACGAATGTCGCCAGCACGATCGTTGCGCTCCGCAGCTATTCGGGCGGCGTGCACCTGATCGCCGGGGGCCGCGGCAAGCAGCAGGACTTTGGCCCGCTCGCGCCTGTGGTCGCCGAGCGCTGCGCGGCCGTGTACCTGATCGGCGAGGCCGCCGGTGAGCTCGCGGCGTCGCTCGAGTCGACCGGAGTTACGATCGTGCTCGACGGCGATCTGGAGCGCGCATTGGCCAGCGCGCGCGAGGCGGCCGGCGCAGGGGCGACCGTGCTGCTCTCGCCGGCCTGTGCCAGCTATGACCAATACCCCGACTTCGAGGCGCGCGGCGAGCACTTTCGTGCGCTCGTGACGGAGGCCTGATGGCGAGCGCCGCTCCCGCCGGCGCGCGCCGGCCCCGCCAGCCCGCCGGGGGCCAGGGCACCGACGCACCCCGGCGTTCGCCGGGACGGCGCGTCGCGCCACCGCTCGAGCACCGGATCCTGATGACTGCGACGCTGTGCCTGCTGGCGTTCGGCGCCGTGATGGTCTACAGCGCATCCTCGCCGATCGGGGTGCTCGGCGGTCGCAACAACGGCACCGGCGAGTTCCTCCGCTACCTGGTGTTCGGCGCGATCGGGCTTGCCGCCATGCACCTGCTCGAGCGCCGGGGTCTGGCGCTGCTCAACGAGCGCGTGTGCCGGCTCCTGCTGCTGGGCTCCTTCGGCCTGCTGCTGCTGGTGTTGGTCCCCGGCTTCGGGGTGGTGGTCAACGGGGCCCGGCGCTGGTTCGCGGCCGGCCCAATCCAGTTTCAGCCCTCCGAGGTGATGAAGCTCGCGCTGGTCCTATATGTGGCGCGTTATCTGGCCGAGCACCCGAAGCGAATGCGCAGCTTTCGCCTGGCGATCGCCCCGATCGCCCTCGTCGCCGGCCCAGCGATCCTGCTGATCGTCGTCGAGCCCGACCTGGGCACGGCGCTGGTGGTGTCGCTGACGATCGCTGCGCTGCTGATCGCCGCCGGGATGCCGATGCGCTACCTGGCGATGCTGGCCGGCGCCGGCGTGCTTGGCGTGGTGCTGCTGGCCATCGCCCAGCCGTACCAGGCCGCGCGCCTGACCTCGTTCCTGAACCCCTGGGCGTCCAAGTCGACGGCCGGCTTCCAGGCCGTGCAGGGACAGATCGCCCTCGGCTCCGGCGGCCTGGTCGGCGTCGGCCTCGGACGCTCGGTGCAGAAGGTGTTCTACCTCCCAGAGGCGCAGACGGACTTCATCCTCGCGGTGATCGGCGAGGAGCTCGGCGTGCTGGGGATCTTCGGCGTCGTATTCCTCTACGGGATGCTCGCCTACGCCGGGATGCGGACCGCGCGCCGGGCTGCGACCCGGTATGCGAAGCTGCTCGCGACCGGCCTCACCTCGCTGATCCTGTGCCAGGGACTCCTCAACATCTTCGTCGTGCTGGGATTGGCGCCGCTGACCGGCGTGCCGCTGCCGTTCATCTCGTACGCGCCGACGAACCTGTGCATCATGCTCGCCTCGGTCGGATTGCTGCTCAACATCGCCAGACCTGGCGCGCGGCGCCTGCAGGTGGTCCGGGCGCCGCAGCGTGACCGCGCCGGGGATCGTGATCGGCGCCGGCGGGACCGCAGGACACGTCGTGCCGGCGGTGGCGGTGGCCGGCGCGCTGCGGGCTGAGGGCGCCGAGGTCGTATTCCTCGGCGGCGAGCGCGCGGAGCAGGAGCTCGTCCCGGCGGCCGGCTACGAGCTCCGGACGCTCCGGGTCAGGCCGCTCCCGCGCGGGCGTCCGCTGCGGGCCGCGAGAGCGGCCGCGGTCGACGCGCGCGCACTCGCGGCGGCCTGGTCGCTGCTGCAGGAGATCCGTCCGGCCGCGGTGCTCGGCGCCGGCGGCTACGTCGCCGGTCCGGTAGGGCTGAGCGCGGTCGCGCGCCGCATTCCGCTTGTGCTGATGGAGGCTGACAGCCACCTGGGGCTTACGAACCGCCTGCTTGCGCCGCTGGCCCGGCGTGTCTGCCTGGCCTATCCGATCTCCGGGCGGGACGGACCCCGGTATCGCGTCACCGGCAGACCGGTGCCGGCACCGGCGACCGACCGGAGCGCCGCTCGAGCCCGGTTCGGGATTGCGCAGGAGGAGACGTGCGTGCTCGTGTTCGGCGGCTCGCAGGGCGCGAGATCGATCAACCAGGCGGCGGTGCAGGCGTTCGCCGGCGCGGATTTTCGTGTGCTGCATGCGGCCGGCACGCGAGATCTCGCCGAGCTGGAGTCGCCGGGGCCGCACTACGACCTACGCGGCTACATCTCCGAGTTCGGCGACGCGCTGATCGCCAGCGATCTCGTCGTCGCCCGGGCCGGGGGCTCGATCTTCGAGGTCGCGGCCCACGGGCGACCGATGATTCTGGTGCCCTATCCATTCGCGACGGCCGACCACCAGGCGGCCAATGCTCGGTTCATGGAGCGTGCCGGCGCGGCCGTCGTGATCCCCGACTCGGAGCTGACCCCGGCGCGCCTGGCGCAGGAGGTGGGAAGCCTGCTCGCCGACCGTTCTCGGCTGGCGAGCATGGCGCGGGCGTCAGCGGCCGAGGCGAAGGTCGACGCGGCCCGGGCGATCGCCGGCGAGGTGCTGGCAGCGGCGGGCGCCGGGGCTCAGTAGGGCCGGCTCGCGAAGCCGGGGCCGAGCTTCTGGTTCGCCCGTGCGGCCAGGCCGGCCGCATAGGCGGGGAAGAAGACTCCGCTGGGAGGACCGCCGCCGCAGCCGCTGCTGTTGCCGGGCGGATGGGTCCACATGAACGCGTCGGCGTGGCCGAACCCGGTGTTGGTCGTGGGAAGCGGTCCGAGGGCCCGCCCGGGCGGGTTGCAGAGGTTCTCGTTGCCCTGGGTGACCGGGTGGGGGTTTGCCTTCGGGCCGTTCCCGTTCTGCGACGTGTTGACGATGAAGTGTGCTCCACCGGTCTTGGCCGAGACCTGCTGCGCCCAGTGGATCTCGTCGATCGTCCAGTTCATGTGCGTGTCGTTGGTGAAGAAGCCGCGGATCTTGCGCACGCCGATCGCGTTGAGGATCTTCGCGGTGTAGCCGGGCGAGTTGGCGTCCGAGTAGCCGGCCTCGACGTAGACGACGGTGTGCGGAAGGGCGGCCAGCTGGTTGATCTCATAGCGCAGATCGGCCTCCCATGCGGGCAGCCCCCCGTTGTGGGCCATGCAGACCGAGGAGCCGATCGCGTCGAGCTCGAGCAGCGTCACCGCCGGCCGGCGGGCGATGCCCTGGGCCATCTCGCCGACCTGGCGGCGGAACACCGGGCTCTCGGCGCTGATCTCGCGGGCGGTCGAGCAGCCTCCGAGCGCCGGGTGCATGAAGTAGGTGTTGATGATTGGAATCGAACCCGGGTCAGCGGTCAGGTTGCGGCAGAGGATCTTCTCAACCTGGCCGAAGATGGCCCCGGGACCGCCGCCGCCGGAGAAGATGCTGAAACGCTGGGCCTCGGGCTGTGAAGCGATGATCTCCAGCTGATGGACCTCGCGGGCCTGGCCGCCGCTGATCCGCTGACTCAGCGGCCCGGATGTCAGGTCCTGCTGGAAGGAGGCCCACGACTCGTCGCTGGGGATATTCGTCGTGTTCAGTCCGACGAGCTGGGCGATCGCGCTCGAGGCGGCGCCGTGCGCGGGTCCGGGGACGAAGAAGTTGGCGCCGGTCAGCGGGTCCGGCCCCGGGGCGTTCGGAAGGTCGAGCGGATTCGAACGATCGCGCGTGGCGGGAAAGGGATCGTCGCAGCGCTGCGCGTAGGCGGCGTGCGCGCGCGGACGGGCGGCCGAGGCGGGACCGGCCGCCATGGCCAGCACACCGAGAGCGACAAGGGCCAGGAGGGCCAGCACGGCGCCGAGCCCAGGCCGCCGAGCGAGTGGCTTGTCGAGGAACCAGATGCTCATAACGCCTTGATCGGCCGACTGGAGGCTAGCCCCGACGCTCAGCCACCGCTTTCTGGACGTTTGACCGATCGCCGCCGTCCTGACGCGGAACGGAGCGGGCGCTTCAGCTCCGGCGGCCGTTCTATAGCCTCGTCCGTGAAATCCGTTGCGAGCGAGGTGGACACGAATGCTGTTTGGAGACGAGCACGTCAGGCGTTACGAGGAGACCGGCGGCGCCGAGGGCCACGACTGGCAGGACGGCAGCAAGACGCTGATCCTGACCACCACCGGCAGGCGATCTGGCGAGCCGAGGAAGATGGCCCTGATCTATGGCGAGCACGGAGACGACTACCTCGTGGTCGCGTCCAAGGGCGGCGCCGACAAGCACCCGAGCTGGTATCTCAACCTGGTCGAGAACCCAGAGGTGACCGTCCAGGTGATGGGCGACAGGTTCAGCGCGCGGGCCCACACCGCGACCGCCGAGGAGAAGCCCGAGCTGTGGAACACGATGGTCGGCGAGTGGCCGGCGTATCAGGAGTACCAGCAGAAGACGGAGCGCGAGATCCCGGTCGTCGTGCTCGAGCGCTCCTGACCGACCTCGGCCAGCTGAGCACGGCTACGTCCGACTGGTCCGGCCGCAGCCTGCATTTCGTGGGCATCGGCGGCGCCGGGATGAGCGGCCTGGCGCTGGTAGCCCAGGCACTCGGCGCGCGCGTGAGCGGTTCTGATCGCTCCGAGTCTTCGTACACGACGCGTCTGCGCGAGCACGGCATCGAGCCGATCATCGGCCACCGCGCCGCCAACGTCCCGGCCGAGGCCGAGGTCGTGTACTCGACCGCGGTCGGAGCCGAGAACCCCGAACGACGGGCGGCGCGTCGCGAGCTCCACCGCGCCGACCTGCTGGCCGAGATCGCAGGCTTGCGGCGCTGCCTGGCAGTGACCGGCACGCACGGCAAGACGACCACCTCGGCGATGGTCGTCCACGCGATGCGAGGCTGCGGACTCGATCCCGCTTACGTGATCGGCGGCGAGCTGCGTTCGACGGGCTCCAATGCCGGGTGGGGCGCGGGTGAGTGGATCGTGATCGAGGCCGACGAGTCCGATCGGTCGATGCTGAAGCTCGACCCCGAGATCGCCGTGCTGACCAACGCCGAGCTCGACCATCATTCGACCTACGGCTCGCGCCTGGAGCTCGAGCGGGCCTTCTCGGAGTTCATGTCCCGAGCCGGCGAGCGCGCTGTGGTCTGGGACCGCCCGCGGCTCCGCGCGCTGTGCCCGCCCGGCGCGGTGGCCTACGACGCGCGCGACGCCGTCCTCAGCCCCGAGGGCTCGCGCTTTCGCTGGCGCGAGCTCGAGGTTCGGCTCTCGGTGCCGGGCGCACACAACGCGGTCAACGCGGCCGGGGCGCTCAGTGCCTGCGCGCTCGCGGGCGCAGATCCCGGGCGGGCCGCGGCCGCGTTGCGCGACTTCGCCGGCGCTCGCCGGCGCTTCGAGATGCTCGGGCGGACGGACTCCGGCGTGCCGGTCTACGACGACTACGCCCACCACCCGACCGAGGTCGAGGCGGCGATCGCCGCCGCTCGCACCCTCGTCCCGCGACGGCTGGTGGCAGTCTTCCAGCCGCATCTGTACTCGCGCACCAAGGCTCTCGCGCGCGAGTTCGGAGCCGCGCTGGCGGCCGCAGACGTGGTGATCGTGCTCGCCGTGTACCCGGCGCGCGAGCGCGCGCAGGACTTCCCCGGGGTCGAGGGGTGGCTGATCGCCGCCGCGGCAGCGGACGCAGCCGCAGGACGGACCGTGGCCTGGCTGCCGGACTTCGAGGACGCCCGCGGCTTTCTCGCCACGAGGCTGCGCCCGGGCGATCTGTGCCTGGTGATGGGCGCCGGGGACGTCGATGCGCTCGGCCGCTCGCTGGTTTCCGGGGAGGCGCCCGGAAGCTGATCGCGGTGCAAGGGCCGCCGTCGTCCAGCGGATCCCAGCCGGTGCGGCATCTACCCTCACCCGGACGATGTCCGAACTGCCGCCCGGGATCGAGGCCAACTACCCCTTGGCGCGGTTGACGACGATCAGGACCGGCGGACCAGCCGAGCTGTTCTCGCGCGTGGGGTCGCTGGCAGAGCTCGAGCGGATCGTCACGTGGGCGGCGGGGGAAGAGCTCGAGGTAGGGGTCGTCGGCTCGGGGTCGAACCTGCTCGTGGCGGACGCCGGCGTCCGCGGACTTGTCGTGAAACTGGATCATGAGCTCAGCAAGATCGATGTCGACGGCACCCGGATCGACTGTGGCGGGGGCGCGCGCCTGCCTGCTGTCTCCGCCGCCGCGGCCAGAGCCGGCCTGACCGGGATCGAATTCGGCGTCAACATCCCCGGCACCGTCGGTGGAGCGGTGAGGATGAACGCCAACGCCTACGGCGGCGAGCTGGCGCGCGTGCTCGAGTGGGTCGATGTCGTCGCTGCCGGCGGGACGGAGCGCCGGACGCCTGACCAGCTCGCGTTCGCCTACCGGCGTTCCGGGCTCGCGGCGGCCGAGATCGTCGCCCGCGCGTCGTTTGCGCTGGCGCCCGCCCCGGCCGAGCGGGTGACGGCGACGCTGGCCGAGATGCGCGCGCGCCGCAAGGCGGCCCAGCCCTCCGGGATCAGGACCTTCGGATCGACGTTCAAGAACCCGACCGACCCGCGTGCGGACGGACGCACGGCCGGCCAGCTGCTCGAGGATGCCGGCTGCCGGGGACTGCGGGTAGGTGACGCGAGCTTCTCGTCCAAGCACGCGAATTTCGTCGAGAACCACGGCGAGGCGAGCACCGCCGACGTGGTCGCGCTGATGGAGGAGGGACGTCGTCGGGTGAAGCAGCGCTTCGGCGTCGAACTCGAAGCCGAGGTCCAGACGCTTGGGCCCGTGGCACTGCCGCCGGAATGGGGGGGCGGATGATCGGCCGAGCACGGCCGCGCGCGCAGATCGCGCGTGCCCGTACGCCGAGCCTGCGGGCTCCGCGCCCGAAGGTCATGGCGGCGATGCTTGGTGTGCTGCTGGCACTCGCCGGAGCCTGGCTGTGGGTCCGCGATTCTTCGCTCGTCGCCGTCAACCGGGTGACGGTGACCGGGCAGAGTGGCCCCGACGCCGGCCAGATCAGATCGGCGCTGATCGCCTCGGCGCGCAACATGACCACGCTCGACGTCCGCCTCGACCAGCTGCGCACGGCGGTCGCCCCATTCCCGGTGGTCAAGGACGTCGCGGTCACAACCCAGTTCCCACACGGGATGCGGATCCGCGTGATCGAGCAGGTCGCCGTGGCCGACGTCGTGGTCGCCGGCCGGCGGACCGCCGTCGCGGGGGACGGCACGCTCCTGCACGATGTCGTCGCCGGCGCGAGGCTTCCCCAGATACCGCTGCGGCTGCCCCCGGCCGGAAACCATCTGATCGGCGCGCCGCTGGCCGAGGTCCGGCTCCTCGCCGCCGCTCCGCCGCAGCTGCTGGACCGCGTCACCCAGGCCACCAGTGTCAGCCAGCACGGCCTCGTGGCCGACCTTCGAAACGGTCCCAGCATCTACTTCGGTGACCCGTCGCGGCTCTCGGAGAAGTGGATCGCGGCCTCGGCCGTGTTGGCCGACTCCAAGTCCGCGGGCGCCGTCTACATCGACGTCACCGACCCCCAGCGCCCGGCCGCCGGGGCGGGATCCGCCAGCTCGAACAGCGCGACCGCGGGCGGGACCACGGGCACGTCCACCGCCGCCGCGGGTGGGAGCACGGGTACGTCCACCGCCGCCACCACCGGCGGCTGAGCCCCGACCCAGACCTAACCCTCGAGTAGAGCTTGATGGCGGTTATGCGCCAACGCTCGGGGGGCTATCGAGGGTTCGGCGATATGCAACGGACGTTGCGAAACCGCTCGGCGCGTTGACACCCCGCTCCGCAAGGCCATAACGTGCCAAACTCTCGCAATGTGCGTACGAGCGGATAACGCTCAATCATTACTCGAGGCTCGGACGGTAAGTCATGGAAAGCGGTAGCTACCTGGCAGTCATCAAGGTCGTCGGCGTCGGCGGCGGCGGAACCAACGCCGTCAACCGGATGGTCGACGCTGGGCTGCGCGGGGTCGAGTTCGTCGCCTGCAACACGGATGCGCAGGCGCTGGCGATGTGCGATGCGGACATCAAGCTGAACATCGGCCAGGAGCTGACCCACGGGCTCGGGGCGGGCGCCAACCCCGACGTCGGCCACGGCGCCGCGGCCGAGTCGCGCGATGACATCAAGGAGGCGCTGAAGGGCGCCGACATGGTGTTCGTGACCGCCGGGGAGGGCGGCGGCACCGGCACCGGCGCCGCGCCGGTGATCGCCGAGATCGCCAAGAACGAGATCGGCGCGCTGACGGTCGGCGTGGTCACGCGTCCGTTCTCCTTCGAGGGCACTCAGCGGGCGCGCGCGGCCGAGGACGGGATCCAGCGGCTGCGGGAGAACGTCGACACCCTGATCGTGATCCCCAACGAGAAGCTGCTGACGATCGTGGAGCGGCGCACGACGATCCTCGAGGCCTTCCGCGAGGCCGACAACGTGCTTCGCCAGGGTGTCCAGGGCATCACCGACCTGATCACGATTCCCGGCCTGATCAACCTCGACTTCGCCGACGTGCGCACGATCATGCGCGACGCCGGCAGCGCGATGATGGGGATCGGCACCGCGGCCGGCGAGAGCCGGGCCGCTGAGGCGGCCAAAGTCGCGATCTCCTCGCCGCTGCTCGAGGAGTCGGTCGAGGGGGCGATGGGGATCCTGCTCAACATCACCGGTGGCTCCGAGCTTGGCCTGTTCGAGGTCAACGAGGCGGCCGAGATCGTGATGGGCGCGGCCGACTCGAATTCGAACATCATCTTCGGCGCCGTGATCGACGACACGCTCGGCGATGAGGTGCGCGTGACGGTGATCGCCACCGGCTTCGACCACGGCGACTCGAGCCCCAGTGGCGCGCGCGAGAGCACGCGCCGGGCCCGCCGGGATCGCGATGTGACGATGGACGATCGGCAACGTTCCTCGCTGGAGATCGGCGATGACGAGATCGACATCCCGTCGTTCCTGAAGGACCGCTGAGCGGGGCAGCGCGACGGGCTCGGCCCGGCGGGGGCGTGTACTAGCCTCCGGCGAGTGAGCACCGCCGAAACGCTGCGCCGAACGCCGCTTCACCTGCGGCACGTGGCTGCCGGCGCGCGGCTGGTCCCGTTCGCCGGGTGGGAGATGCCGGTGCAGTACGACGGGATCCGTCAGGAGCACATGGCCGTGCGCAGCTCCACGGGCGTTTTCGACGTCTCGCACATGGGGCAGATCGAGACCGCGGGTCCGCAGGCGCTCGAGCTGCTCCAGCATCTGCTCTCGCCCGATGTGCGCCGGATTCCCGAGGGCGGGGCGCAGTACGGCCTTCTGTGCCGTCCCGACGGTGGCGTCCTCGATGACCTGATCACCTACCGGCTGGCCGAGTGCTGCTTCCTGACGGTCACCAACGCCGCCAACCACGAGCGTGACCTGGCGCAGTGGCGCTCGCACGCCGGCGATTTCGACGCCGACGTGATCGATCGGCGCGATGAGTTCGCGATGCTCGCCGTCCAGGGCCCGGGGGCGCGAAAGCTGGTCGCTGGCCTCGCCGACGGCCGGCTGCCCTGGCGCATGCACTGTTGTCAGCGCGTGGTTGCCGGTGTCCCGATGCTCGTCTGCGGAACCGGCTACACGGGCGAGGCCGGGGTCGAGCTGATGCTGGACCCCGAGCGCGCCGTCGACGTCTGGGACGCGCTGGTCGACGCCGGAGCGACCCCGGCCGGGCTCGGAGCTCGGGACACGCTGCGCCTCGAGGCCTGCCTGCCCCTGTACGGAAACGATCTCAGCGAGGATCGCGGGCCGATCGAGGCGGGGCTCGGCTGGTGCTGCGCCGAGAGCACCGGATTCGTCGGCGCCGAAGCGGTGGCAGCGACGCGCGCGGCCGGACCCCCCGAGAAGCTGGTCGCGTTCGAGATCGACGGACCGGGGATCGCCCGCCCGGGCAACCGCGTGATCGGGGGCGGCGAGGTGACCAGCGGCACATTCTCGCCATGCCTGCAGCGCGGCATCGGGATGGCGTACCTGGCCGCCGAGCGCGCCGAGCCGGGAGGGGTTTTCGAGATCGATGTCAGGGGCAGCAACAGACACGCGGTGGTTGCGCGTAAGCCCCTTTACCGAAAGGAATCCTGACCATGGCGCAGGCAAGCTACCCGGACGAGCTGCTCTACCACGCAGAGCACGACTGGGCGCGGATCGATGGTGATCAGGCGACGTTCGGGATCACCTGGTATGCCCAGGACTCGCTCGGCGAGGTTGTGTTCTTCGAGCTTCCAGAGGTCGGCGCGCAAGTGTCCAAGGACGAGTCCTACACGGAGGTCGAGTCGGTCAAGGCGGTTTCCGACGTGATCGCGCCGCTGTCCGGCGAGATCGTCGCCGTCAATGAGCTCCTGCGTGAGAAGCCCGAGACGATCAACGAGGATCCCTACGGCGAGGGGTGGCTGGTGAAGGTCAAGCTGTCGGACCCCACCCAGGCCGAGTCGCTGATGGACGCCACCTCCTACGAGGCGCAACTGGCGTGAGTCGTTACACCGCGGCAACCGACGATGACCGCACCGAGATGCTGCGGGCGATCGGCGTCGACTCGATCGAGGCGCTGTTCGAGGACATCCCACAACAGCTGCGGCTTGGCCGTGCGCTCGCGCTCGACGCGGGACTCTCCGAGCAGGAGGTGTACGCCGAGCTCCGCGAGCTGGCCGCGCGCAACGTATCGACCGAGGATGAGCTGTCGTTCCTCGGAGCCGGCATGTACGACAGCTACGTTCCGGCGCTGATCGACTCGATCACCTCGCGCTCGGAGTTCCTCACCCCGTACACCCCCTATCAGCCCGAGGTCTCCCAGGGCGGGTTGCAGGCGATGTTCGAATACCAGACGGCGATCTCCGAGCTCACCGGGCTTCCGGTGTCCAACGCCTCGGTCTACGAGGGTCCGAGCGCCGTCGCCGCGGCGGGCTACATCGCCAAGCACTCCAACGGCCGGAGGCGGTTCGTCGTCTCGCGCGGCGTGCATCCGCATTCGCGTGAGACCCTGCGGACGCTGGCGCGCGGCTATGGCATGGAGGTGGTGGAAGCTCCCCTGAACGCCGGCACGACCGAACTGAGCGGGCTCGATCACGACGTCAGCGCCGTGATCGTGCAGCAGCCCAACTTCCTCGGCGCCGTCGAGGACGTCGCCGCGCTCGCGGACGCCGCGCACGCGGCCGGGGCGCTGGCGATCTGCGCCTGCGATCCGATCCCACTCGCCCTGCTGGCCACGCCTGGGGAGTGCGGCGTGGATATCGCCGTCGGAGAGGGGCAGACGCTGGGTAACCGGCTCGACTTCGGCGGCCCGTCGTTCGGCTTCTTCGCCACCACGCAGGAGCTGATCAGGCGGATCCCGGGGCGGATCGCCGGCGAGGCCGTCGACCTCGACGGCAAGCGCGGATTCGTGCTGACCCTGCAGACGCGCGAGCAGCACATCCGCCGTGAGAAGGCTACCTCGAACATCTGTACAGCCCAGGCGCTGAACGCCCTCGCCGGGGTCATCTACCTGAGCTGGCTGGGCCGCCACGGGATCGTCGAGCTGGCTGAGCTGATCCTGCAGCGGACGGTTTACGCCCGCGACCGCCTGCGCGCCCTCGACGGCGTGCGGGCGCTTCACCAGCGGCCTGTGATCAGGGAGTTTGCGCTCGAGCTCGACGTTCCGGTTGATCGCGTTGTCGCCCGCTGCCTGGAACAGGGCGTGAACCCCGGTTACCCGCTCGCGCACGACTACGAGGAACATCCGGAGGGGCTGCTCGTTGCCGTCACCGAGCAGCGGTCAAGAGCCGACATCGATCGCCTGGCTGAGGTGCTGAGCGGAGCGATCGCGGCCGAGAAGCGGGCCGTTCGCGGAGCGGTGGCATGAGCGCCACGGCCGACGATCAGCTGACGATCTACCAGCGCTCGCGTGCCGGGCGGCGGGCGTTCGTTGCGCCCGCGCTCGACGTGCCGGAACGCCCGCTGCACGAGCTGCTCCCCAAGGAGCTGCGGCGCCGGAGCCCGGCGCGGCTCCCCGAGGTCTCAGAGCCGGAGATCGTGCGGCATTACAACCGGCTCTCGAAGCGCAACTTCGACCTCGACACCGGCTTCTATCCGCTCGGCTCATGCACGATGAAGCACAACCCCAAGCTGCACGAGCGGGTCGCCGCGCTCCCCGGCCACGCCAAGCTGCATCCGCTCCAGGATCCGCGCCGCGCCCAGGGGGCACTCGAGCTGATGTGGCGGCTGCAGGATGCGCTGAGCGAGATCGCCGGCCTGCCGCACGTCTCACTCCAGCCCTCGGCCGGGTCTCACGGTGAGCTCGCGGGGGTCCTATTGACCCGCGCCTTCCACGAGGACCGGGGCGAGCGGCGGACCAAGGTGCTGACGCCGGACTCGGCCCACGGAACGAACCCGGCGACCGTGACGATGGCCGGTTATGACGTCGTCAAGGTCGGCACCGACGAGCGCGGAAACGTCGACCTCGAGGATCTACGGGCCAAGGCGACTGACGACGTCGCCTGCCTGATGCTGACCAACCCCTCGACGCTCGGCCTGTTCGAGCCCGGGATCGAGCAGATCGCCAGGATCGTCCACGACATCGGCGCGACGCTGTATTACGACGGCGCCAACCTGAACGCGATCATGGGCATCTGCCGCCCGGGGGACATGGGCTTCGACATCGTCCACTTCAACCTCCACAAGTCCTTCACCCAACCCCACGGCGGTGGGGGCCCCGGCGCGGGCCCGATCGCCGTCTCCGAGCGGATCGAGCCGTTCCTCCCGCGGCCACAGGTGGTGCGGCGCGAGCCCTCAGGGAACGGATCCAACCCCAGCCTGCGCTACGACCTGGATTACGACCGCCCGAAGTCGATCGGGCGCCTGCGCGGCTTTCAGGGCAACTACGGGGTGTTCGTCCGCTCCTACGCCTACATCCGTTCACTCGGGGCTGCGGGCCTGCGAGATGTCTCGGAGGTCGCGGTCCTGAATGCCAACTACCTGCTCGCGCGGCTGCGGGCCGAAGGGGTGCTCGAGTATCTCCCTGCGGCGTACGAGAGGAGCTGCATGCACGAGTTCGTGCTCTCAGGCGCGCCGATGAAGCGTGAGCTGCAGATCAGGACGCTCGACCTGGCCAAGCGGCTGCTCGACCACGGCGTTCACCCGCCGACCGTCTACTTCCCGCTGATCGTCGACGAGGCAGTGTTGATCGAGCCGACCGAGACCGAGACCAAGGAGACGCTCGACCGCTTCGCCGAGACCCTGGCCGCGATTCTGCGCGAAGCGCGCGAGGACCCGGAGATCGCGCGCGGGGCGCCGTATACGACGCCGGTCAGGCGCCTGGACGAGGCAGCCGCGGCGCGCTCGCCGATCGTCCGCGAAACCCTGTAGACACCGCAGGCCGGGAGCTCGTCGGCGCGAACGTCTGCCCGCGCGACAGATGCTCAAGCCGGGACCATTCGGGTACCGATAGATGTCAGTGCCCGTGTACATCCCCGCCACAGACCGATGAACCACGTCTCGGCCCGGATCGAGCGGTGGCTGGCGTCCGCCCCCGAGGAGCGCAGATTCGCCGGACTGATCGGCGGCGCTCTGTACCTCATGGGAGCCTCGACGGTCGCCTTGTTCACCGTCCTGCCAGGCGTCACACACCACCATTCGGGGCAGATTCTCGGGCTCGCAGCTGTGGCGCTGGTCGTCGGTCTGGTTTCGATCCTGGTGGTTCACTGGCATCGACTCGCGTGGTGGTGGGGACACGCGCTGACGCTGTTCGGGCTGGCCCTGATCGCGCTGGCCGCGGCGGCCTCCGGTGGCGCGCTGTCGCCGGCCTGGGTCTACCTGTTCTCCGTCGTGCTCTACGTGGCCTACTTCTATCCGCCGGCCGCGGCGGCGATCGCATTCCTGGCCTGCGTGATGATCCAGGCGCTGCCGCTGCTCTACGACGGCCGGGCGCTCCATGGGCTGTTCCTATCCGAGCTCCTGGTCGCCGTGCCCAGCTATCTAGTGTTCGCGGTTGCGATCGCGGTCGGCAAGCGCCTGATGAACAACCTCCGCTGGCGCGCGGAGCAGCTCGCGGCGGAGCAGAGCGCGCTGCGCCGGGTCGCGACCGCCGTCGTGGGTGGCGGTCCGGCCGAACGGCTCTACGAGCTCGTCGCCCGCGAAGCGGGACAGCTTCTCGGCGCGAGCGCCTCAGGGATTTTGCGGCTGGAGGACGAGGAGGCGGTGGTCGTACTGGGCTCCTGGCCCGACATGCCCGGCAGCCCTTACGCGCCGGGGCGACTGATCCCGGTGCGCGCGAGCGGCGACTTCGCCCGCATGTTACGAACGCGCAAGTCGGTCCGGGTCGAGGACCACCCCCCGGACAGCCCTACGGGCCAGCTCGGGCTGCGCTGCAGCATCACGGCTCCGATTCAGGTCGGCGTGGGCGAGGAGATCTGGGGCGCGCTGATCGTGGCCTCGGTCGAGCCCAGAGGCTTGAGCGCCGATGCCGAGAGCCGCTTGCAGGAGTTCGGCGACCTGCTGGCGGCCGCGATCCGTTCGATCGAGGATCGTGAGAAGCTGGCCGCCCAGGCCTCGAGCGACCCCCTGACCGGACTGGCCAACCACCGCACGCTGCAGCTCCGCCTCGGCTCGGAGGTCGCCCGCGCTGTCCGGCACGACAGCCCGCTGTCGGTCGCGGTGCTCGACGTCGATCACTTCAAGCAGATCAATGATGCGGGCGGCCACGAGGTCGGTGACGAGACGCTGATCGCGGTCGCACAGTGCCTGCGTTCGCTGGCCCGCGCCGAGGACACACTGGCCCGCGTCGGCGGGGACGAGTTCGCCTGGCTGTTGCCGGGAACCAGCGGCGACGAGGCGCTGCGCGCCGTCGAGCGGGCGCGCCAGCTGATCGGCGAGAGCGTGCCGCGGCCATACCGGATCAGCGTTTCGGCCGGGATCTGCGACACCACCGTGACCGAGGATCCCGCGCAGCTGCTCGTGCTTGCGGATGGGGCGCTGTACTCGAGCAAGGCTCATGGCCGCGACCAGGCCTGGATCTACGATCCCGCCGTGGTCACGGAGCTCTCAGCCGAGGCCCGTGCCGAGCGGCTCGAGCGCTCCCGCGCGCTGGTCGGCCTACGTGCGCTCGCGCGGGCGATCGATGCCAAGGACGCGACGATGCGCCAGCACTCCGAGCGTGTCGCCGAGCTGGCGAGTCGGCTGGCCCGGACCGCCGGTTGGCCTGAGGATCGTGCGCTGCTGCTGGGCGAAGCCGCCCTCGTCCACGACGTGGGCAAGATCGGCGTACCCGACGAGATCCTGCGCAAGGCGGGCCCGTTGAGCGATGCCGAGCGCGAGCAGCTCAAGGATCACCCGGAGCTGGGGGCCCGGATCCTCCAGGATGTGCTGAGCCCGGAGCAGCTCGATTGGATTCGCAGCCAGCACGAGCGACCCGACGGACGCGGCTATCCACGCGGCCTGCGTGCATATGAGATCGCCGAGGGTGCGGCGCTGCTGGCCGTGGCCGACGCCTGGGACGTGATGACGGCGGGCCGCGGTTGGGCCCCACCGAAGAGCGCCGAGGAGGCGCTGTCGGAATGCGCTTCACTCGCCGGCTCGCATTTCACCGAGGTCGCGGTCGCGGCGTTGATGCGGGCCCAGCAGGCCGGCGAGCCGATGGAGGACGCGCCGGCCCACCAGGGCCGGTTCGCCAGGCAGGTCTGAGCACCGGGGTCCTAGGCTCCGGCTGATGCGATTCGTGGTTCTCGGCGCAGGCGCGGTCGGCGGGGTGCTCGCGGCGCGGCTACACCAGGCCGGGTTCGAGGTCGAGCTGGTCGCTCGCGGCGCTCACTTCCGCGTCATCCGCGACCAGGGCCTGACGCTCGTGACCCCGGTGGAGCGCGTCACGCTGCCGATCTCGGTTCACGAGTCGCCCGCCTCGATCTCGTGGGGGATCGGCGATGTCGTGCTGCTCGCGGTCAAGAGCCAGGACACAGCTGCCGCGATGAGCGGCCTGCAGGCCACCGGCGCTCCGGAGGATGCACCGGTCGTCTGCATGCAGAACGGGGTCGAGAACGAGCGCCTCGCGCTGCGGCTGCATCCCGAGGTCTACGGCGCCGTCGTGATGGCGCCGACCGCGCATCTCGATCCCGGAGAGGTGCTGGCCTACGGATCTCTGCTGAGCGGAATCATCGACATCGGCCGCTACCCGTCGGGGATCGGCGATCGCGGGCACGAGATCAGCGCGGCGATCGCCACGTCGGGCTTCTCCTCCGACCCGCGCACGGACATCATGCGCCTCAAGTACGCCAAGCTGATCCTCAACCTCGGCAACATCGTGCAGGCGATCTGCGAGCCTGGCGACGAGGCCGACGAACTCGTCGAGCTGGCGCGCGCCGAGGGCCGGGCGGCTCTCAGCGCAGCCTCGATCGACTACACCGACGATTCCGTGTCGGATGTCTCGGACCGCTGGGAGCGCATCGGAGTCGCACCGATCGCGGGCAGGAAGCGGCCGGGCTCCTCGACCTGGCAAAGCCTCGCGCGCGGGGTGGGCGCAGTCGAGACGGACTACCTGAATGGCGAGATCGTCCTGCTCGGTCGCCTGCACGCCGTACCGACTCCGGTCAACGCGCGGCTCTGCCGGCTGGCG
>DATCNP010000185.1:0-48093 GCA_036565205.1 Solirubrobacteraceae bacterium
GAGCGAGGGCGCGACCGGGCGGGCCGAGCGGGTCGATCTGGCTGCTCTGGTGGGCGACTGCATCACCGACCTGCGCGCCCGCGCGCGTGACGCGCGGATCGAGGTCCACGACTCGCTCGAGCCGGCCTGGACGCGCGGGGAGCCCGGCCTGCTCGAGCGGCTGATCGCCAACCTGCTCGACAACGGCATCCGCCACAACGGGGAGGGCGGCGAGCTCGAAGTCGGAGTCCGGGTGAGCGATGGATGGGCTGTGCTCGAAATCGCCAACGGTGGCCCCCGGATCGATCCCGCCGACGCGGCGGCGCTGACCGAGCCGTTCCGGCGCCTGCGCCGCTCGGGCGAGGGCTTCGGGCTCGGTCTCTCGATCGTCCGCTCCGTGGCCGAGGCACACGGCGGCACCGTCCAGCTCAGCGCTCCCGAGGCCGGGGGCCTGCGAGTGCGGGTCCTGCTGCCCGCGGACAGGGCGCCGCGGAATGTTGAGCTTGAGTCAAGCTCCGCTGCCCTTACGCGGAGCTGACGGCCCTCTCGCTACAACCGGACGGGCGATGCCCTTCGACGCCCGATCTATTAGCCGCCTTGTGCAGGCCGGTGCGCTGGCCTGCCTGTTGGCGCTTTTGCTCGCGGCGTGCGGGTCCTCATCCTCGAGCAGCAGCACGGCCGCGGCGGCCGGCGCCGGCGGCGGCACGACGGGCTCGGCTGCTCAGGCCCGCCTCAACTTCGCCAAGTGCATGCGGGCTCACGGGGTCAACGTGCCCGACCCCTCGGCGAACGGAGGACCGCCGGGCGGCCCGGGCGGCCCGGGCGGCGGCGGCTTCCGCGCCCTGCGGTCGAGCCCCAACTTCACCCCGGCGTTCACGGCGTGTCGGAAGCTGCTCGGTGGCGCGGGTGGATTCGGGAACCTCACTCCCGCCCAGCGCGCCCAGTTCCGCCAACAGCTGGTCAAGTTCGCCGAGTGCATGCGCTCGCACAACATCAACATCCCCGATCCGAGCACCAGCGGCGGCGGAGGGTTCGGAATCTTCCGGCAGATCCCTCAGAGCGAGCGCAACAGCCCGGCATTCCAGACCGCGCTGAAGTCGTGCTCCGGGGTGCTGCCGAGATTTGGCCGCGGCGGCGGTCCCGGCGGCGGCCCCGGCGGCGGGCCCCCACCCAGCGGTTCGAGTGCCTGACGGCCGGCGGCGCCGAGTCGTCGCGGCCTTCGGGGCGATCGCGCTCGTCGCGGTCGCGATTGGCGCGATCGTCAGCGCAGAGCTGCCGAGCTCGAGTCAGGGCGCCGGCCGCACCGCCGCCTCCTCGGGCACGTCCACGGTTCAGCGGCGCGATCTGATCGCCACCGACACCGAGTCCGGAACCCTCGGCTACGCCGACCCGCAGACCGTATTCAACCGGCTCAGCGGCACGATCACCGCGCTGCCGGCGGTCGGGCACGTGGTCGAGCCGGGACAGACTCTGTACAGGGTCGACGGCGCCCCGGTCGTCCTGCTCGACGGCACCGTGCCGGCCTACCGCAGCCTGTCGGAGGGCGTCAGCGCCGGCGCGGACGTGATGCAGCTGAAGCGCGACCTCGTCGCTCTCGGGTTCGATTCCGGCCACCAGATCACGATCAACGACAGCTTCGACGCCGCGACCACCGCCGCGGTCGACCGCTGGCAGGGGTCGCTGGGACAGACGCAGACCGGCGTCGTGACCCTTGGTCAGATCGTGTTCCTCCCCGGGGCCCAGCGGGTCACCTCGATCAGCGCGGCCCTGGGATCGACCGGTGGCTCCTCCGGGTCCGGCGCCGCGGCCTCGGGCGCCGCCACCGGCGCGAGCACGGCCGTGGTCGCTCCTCGTCCGGAGTTCGTCGCGCTGACTACAACCTCATCCACAGCCACCACGACCACGCAGACGAGCACCACGCCGACGACGCCGCAGACCACGACAGCACCCAGGCCGACGAGCAAGCGTCCCGGCCCCGGCTCGAGCTCGAAGGCGTCGGGCAAAACGCCCACCTCCGAGGCGGTCCTGCTCGCGCTGCTCCAGGCCGAGGTCATCGAGCTCAAGAAGGAGCTGGCGGCCGGGGGGTCCTCGCGCTCAGCGGGCGCCGGCGCGAGTGCGAGCGGCGGTGGCACGACCCGCTCGGGCTCCGGCGGCGGTGGCGGGTCGACGAGCGCCGCGAACGCGAGCGTGGGCGCGGCGAGCACCGCGAACACGAGCGCTTCCGGTTCGGGTGCCGCCACCGCCCAGCCGATTCTTCAGACGACTTCGAACAAGCTCGTCGTGACCGTCGACCTCGATGCGACCAAGCAGAGCGAGGCTGTCGTCGGCGAGCCGGTCAGCGTGCAGCTCCCGAGCGGCCGCACGGTCGGCGGGCGGATCACCGCAGTGAGCGCGGTGGCCCAGAGCACGAGCAGCTCCGCGAGCTCGAGCTCCGCGGCCTCGGGGTCCGGCACCGGGAGCGGCTCGAGCGCTCCTTCCGCGACGATTCCGGTGACGATCGACGTGACCGGCGCTCACGGGCTGAAGGGCCTGGACCAGGCCGCGGTCAGCGTCAATTTCCAGCAGCAGGTGCAGCGCAGCGTGCTCTCGGTCCCGGTCAGCGCACTGCTCGCGACCGCCGGCGGCGGCTACGCCGTCCAGGAGGTCGCGGTGCCGCACCGGCTGATCCCCGTGACGCCGGGGCTGTTCGCGGCCGGCTTCGTGCAGATCTCGGGCGCGCAGGTCGTCCCCGGCCTGCAGGTCACCGACTCCCAGGGATGAGCCCGGACCCAGGCGACGCGAGGGCACCCGCCGGCGCCAGCCTGCAGATGCGCGATGTTGTGAAGAGCTACGCCGGCGGGGTCGACGCGCTGCGGGGCGTAACGGTCGAGATCGAAACGGGCGAGCAGGTGGCGATAGTCGGACCGTCGGGCTCGGGCAAGACGACGATGCTGACGATCCTGGGCACGCTCGAGCGCCCGAGTGGAGGCGCGGTCACGGTCGCCGGTCGCGACGCGGTCCACGCCTCCGACGCCGAGCTTTCGGGCTTGCGCGCGCACGAGATCGGCTTCGTCTTCCAGGGCTTCCACCTCCAGGAGTCGATGACCGCGGTCGACAACGTCGCCAACGGCATGCTCTATACAGGCGCGCCGCTGCGCGAGCGCCGCGCCGCCGCGCGAGTCGCGCTCGAGGACGTGGGCCTCGGAGGCCGCCTCGACCACCGTCCCAAGCAGCTCTCGGGCGGCGAGCGCCAGCGGGTCGCGATCGCTCGCGCGCTGGCCAAGCAGCCGACGATCATCCTCGCCGACGAGCCGACGGGCAACCTCGACAGCCGCTCGGGCTCCGAGGTGATCTCGCTGCTTCACGAGCTCGCGGCCGGCGGCGCGACGTTGATGCTGATCACGCACGACGAACACGTGGCCGAGACGTTCCCGCGGCGGATCCAGATGCGCGACGGCGAGCTCGTAGGAGACGAGCGGCGGTGAGCGTCGCCGCGCTGCGAGCGCCTCGCGGCCAGCGCCCGAACGCCGGCCGCGAGACGGCCCGCGTCTCTGCGCGGGAGCTGCTCTGGGTGGCGCTCCAGGGGCTGCGTACGCGCACTCTGCGGGCCGCCCTGTCGGCGCTCGGGATCGCGATCGGGATCGGCGCGATGGTCGCCGTCGTCGGAGTCTCGGCCTCGAGCCAGGCGACGCTGCTGGCGACGATCGACAGGCTGGGCACGAACCTCCTGACCGTCACCCCGGGAACTACCTTCCTGGGTTCCAACGAGGTGCTGCCCTCCACCGCGGTGGCTTCGATCCACCATGCGGTGGGCGTGGAGCGAGCCTCCGCCGTGTACCAGGTGACGAACGTGAGCGTGCTGCGAACGCCGTATGTGCCCTCGGAGCAGACCGGCGGGATCGGCGTCGACGCCGCCGACACAGGTCTGCTGAAAGCGCTCGGCGCCGGGCTGGCGTCAGGACACTTCCTCGGTCCCGCGAGCGATCGGTTCCCGACGGTCGTGCTTGGCGCTCAGGCCGCCAGCACGCTCCAGATTGGCCACGTCGCGGGTCATATCCAGGTGTTCCTCGGAGGTAACTGGTTCAACGTGATCGGCGTCATGAATCCGGTGATCCTCGATCCGAGCCTCGACAGCACGGCATTCATCGGGCTCCCCGTCGCGCAGCGGCTGTTCCAGACCCAGCCGAATCCGTCCGAGGTCTACGTTCGCGCCAACATCAAGCGCGTGACCCAGGTCGCGAGCCTGCTCGGCCCGACCGCGGACGCGCAGAACCCCGACGGAGTCCAGGTCAGCCGGCCGTCGGACGCGCTCGAGGCGCGAGCCGCCGCGAAGGGGCAGTTCACGACGCTGCTGTTGGCCCTCGGTGCCGTCGCGCTGCTCGTGGGGGCGATCGGGATCGCCAACATCATGGTCATCTCGGTGCTCGAGCGCAGGGGGGAAATAGGGCTCCGGCGCGCGCTCGGGGCCACGCGACGGCACATCAGCTCGCAGTTCCTCGCCGAGTCGGCGCTCCTGGCCGCGTTCGGCGGACTCGCTGGGCTGGCCCTCGGAGCCCTCGCGACCTGGGTCTACTCGCTCTCGCAGAGCCAGCCGATGGTGATCCCGACGTATGCCCTGATTGCCGCGCCGGCGGCCGGCCTGGCGATCGGCATGCTCGCCGGCCTGTATCCGGCGGCCAAGGCGGCGCGTCTGAGTCCGACCGAGGCGCTGAGGGCGTCGTAGCTTTACGCAGATTCGACACCCGAGTTCGTAGGCTCGTCCGATGTCGAGCCAACGGCCCTGGATCGGGAACGATCGGCGGCGAAACGGGGGACTACCCCGACCTCCGCTCGCCTGTCAGCTCCGACGTCCGTTGTTCGGCTGCGACGAAAGTGCGCCTCGTCGCGCGCGGAAGCCTCCCTTTTCCGCAGCCTGGGGTATCGGCGGCGGCCTGGGCAGATGTCTGAGCCTAGGCATGCCCGCCGGTCCTCGGGATCGCGACTGGCGTCCGTCGCCGCACGGTCGCGCCTGAGGCGCCGGGGGGTCGCGTCCGTCGGGTCGGGCCGACCCACGCCGGGCTACCAGCTGTCGACGAACGGGCGCTTCTTACCCGGCCGGGCCCACCAGCCCTCGGCGCGCTCGTCGAACAGGGTCTCTATCCAGCGACGGGTGTCGGCAGGGTCGATCACGTCGTCGATCTCGAAGTAGGCGGCCATGTTGATGCCCTTGCCGCGCTCGTAGGCCGCGGCGACTGCCGCCTCGAACGCCCGCTCGCGCTCGTCCGCGTCCTCGATCGCGTCGAGCTCGCGGCGCATGCCAAGACGTACGGCTCCCTCCAGCCCCATCGCTCCGAACTCCGAGGTGGGCCAGGCGACGGTGAACTGCGGCGCCTTGAAGCCGCCGCCGGCCATCGCCTGTGCTCCGAGCCCGTAGCCCTTGCGCAGCACCACCGTCCCGACCGGGACCTCGAGGTTCGCGCCGGTCACGAACATGCGGCTGAAGTGCCGCACGGTCGCGGTCCGCTCGGCCGCCGGTCCGACCATGAACCCCGGCGTGTCGCACAGGAACAGCAGCGGCAGCTCGAAGGCGTCGCAGAGCTGCATGAACCGCGCCGCCTTGTCGGCGCCGTGGGCGTCGATCGCGCCGCCGAGGTGCGAGGGGTCGTTGGCCACCACTCCCAGCGGGCGGCCCTCGACCCGCGCGAGCGCGGTCACAATCCCAAGCCCGAAGCCGCGGCGCAGCTCGAGCACCGAGCCCTCGTCGAACAGCCCGTCGACCACCGCCCGGACGTCGTAGATGCGCTTGCGGTTGGTCGGGATCAGGTTCCGGAGCTGGTCCTGGTCCGGGACGCTGGGAATCCCGCCGGGTGCGCCGCGGCGGAAGTAGGACAGGTAGCGCTTGGCCGCGGCGACCGCCTCGGCGTCGTCGGCGACGCGCAGGTCAACGACGCCGTTGGCGTTCTGGACGCCGATCGGGCCCACCTCCCGGGGCTCGAACACCCCGAGCCCGCCGCCCTCGATCATCGCCGGCCCACCCATCCCGATGCTCGAGTCCTCGGTCGCGATCACGACATCGCAGCACCCGAGCAACGCGGCGTTACCGGCGAAGCAGTAGCCCGAGGCGATCCCGATCAGCGGCACCAGCGCGCTCAGTCGCGCGAACAGGTGAAAGGCGCGGCAGTCGAGTCCCGCGACGATCGGCATGTCGACGTCCCCCGGGCGTCCACCGCCACCCTCCGCGAACAGCACCACCGGCACGCGACGGCGTTCGGCGAGCTCGAACAACCGGTCCTTCTTCATGTGGTTGCGCATCCCTTGTGTGCCAGCGAGGACCGTGTAGTCGTAGGACATGACCACGCACGGTTGTCCGTCGACGTTCCCCACGCCGCCGACGAGGCCGTCGGCCGGAGTGCGCTCGATCAGCTCCTGCTTGGAGCGCCGCTGCTCCTGGGCGGCGAACATCAGCGGTCCGTACTCGACGAACGTTCCCTCGTCGACGAGTTCCGAGAGGTTTTCCCGCGCCGTGCGGCGCGCGCGGTCGCGGCGGCGCTTCACAGCCTCGGGACGGGCCGCGTCGAGTCCGATCGCGTGGCGCTCGCTGACCGCCTCGAGGTCGGGTCTCGTGCCGTCCTGGTCCGGCTCGGACCCTTGTTCGCGCGCCGCTCCGTCCCGCGCCCGGCCGCCGTCACCGGGAGCGAGCACAGCGAGCAGCTGGCCCTCCTCGACGGCGTCTCCGACTGCCACCTCGAGCGTGCTGACGACGCCGTCGCGCTCGGCCACGACCTCGTGCTCCATCTTCATCGCCTCGAGCACGATCACCGCCGCTCCCGCCCTGACCGCCTCGTCCGCGCCATGGGCGATCGCGATCACCGTGCCCGAGAAGGGAGCCAGGAGCTCGTCTGCCATCCGGGGATCATCGCGTACGCTGCGACCGTGGGTGATCGTGAACCCGAGCTCCTGTGGGAGCCGCCGGCCGAGCGGATGGAGCGTTCGACCCTGGTCCGCTACACGGAGTGGCTGCGTGAGCACCGCGGGCTGTCGTTTGACAGCTACGACGAGCTCTGGCAGTGGTCGGTCGGAGACCTGGACGGGTTCTGGGCCTCGGTCGCCGAGTTCTTCGAGATCCGCTTCTCCGAGGGTGGCGAGCAGGTGCTGGGAGACCGCTCGATGCCCGGAGCGGAGTGGTTCCCGGGCGCGCGTGTCAGCTTCGCCGAGCACGTCTTCCGCGGCAAGGACGATTCGGAGGTGGCGCTCCGCCATGCCTCAGAGCTGCGGGAGCTGGGGGAATGGACGTGGGGCGAGCTGCGCGCCCAGACGGCGGCGATCGCCGCCGGGTTGCGTGCGCTGGGCGTCGGCGAAGGCGATCGCGTCGCGGCCTACATGCCGAACATCCCCGAGACCGTGGCTGCGTTCCTGGCCTGCGCGTCGATCGGCGCCACCTGGTCCTCGGCCGCCCCGGAGTTCGGCGCCCGCAGCGTGATCGACCGCTTCGCCCAGATCGAGCCCAAGGTGCTGCTGACGATCGATGGGTACCGCTACGGTGGCAAGGATTACGACCTCGGGGCGAACGTCGAGCGGATCGCCGGCGAGATTCCGGGCCTCGAGCGGACGGTGCGCTTCGGCTACCTCGACGGGAGCGGCTGGGAGGAAGGGTTCCTGGTCCGGGGGGAGGAGCTCGAGTTCGCGCAGCTGCCCTTCGACCATCCACTGTGGGTGCTCTACAGCTCGGGCACGACAGGCCTGCCGAAGCCGATCGTCCACGGCCAGGGCGGGATCCTGATCGAGCAGACCAAGAAGATGAACCTGCACCTCGACGCCAAGGCCGGAGACCGCGTGTTCTGGTTCTCGACCACCGGCTGGATGATGTGGAACTTCCTCGTCGGCGTGCTGCTGACCGACGCCTCGATCGTGCTCTACGACGGCAACCCGGGGTTTCCGGATCTCGGGACGCTGTGGCAACTGGCCGACGACGCCGGGATCACCACCTTCGGCACCAGCGCGGCGTTCGTCGCCTCGTGCATGAAGGCCGGGGTCGAGCCGGGCGCGGGCCGCGATCTGAGCGCGCTCGGCGCCGTCGGGTCCACCGGCTCGCCTCTGTCCCCGGAGGGATTCCGCTGGATCTACGACCAGCTCGGCTCAGAGACGTGGCTGTTCTCGACCTCGGGCGGAACCGACATGTGCACGGCGTTCGTCGGCGGCGTGCCCACGCTGCCGGTCTACCTGGGTGAAATGCAGGCGCGCTGCCTGGGCGCGAGCGTGGAGTCGTGGGACCCTGAGGGCAAGCCGCTGATTGGTGAGGTAGGCGAGCTGGTGATCACCGAGCCGATGCCCTCGATGCCGATCTTCTTCTGGGGCGACGAGGATGGCTCACGGCTGCGCGAGAGTTACTTCGACATGTTCCCCGGCGTCTGGCGCCACGGCGACTGGATCGAGATCACGTCGCGCGGCACCGCGATCATCTACGGCCGGTCGGATTCGACGATCAACCGCGGCGGCGTGCGGATGGGGACGAGCGAGATCTACCGCGCCGTGCTCGCCGTCGACGGGGTGCTCGACGCGCTGGTCGTCGACGTCCCGGGGGCGGGGTCCGATCCCGCCTGGATGCCGCTGTTCGTCGTGCTGGCCGAGGGCGCCTCGCTCGACGATGAGCTCGTCGGGGAGATCCGTCGCCGCATCCGCGAGGATTGCTCGCCGCGCCATGTGCCCGACGAGATCCGGCAGATCCCCGAGGTCCCGCGCACGCTGTCGGGCAAGGTGCTCGAGGTCCCGGTCAAGCGAATCCTCACCGGCACGCCGGTCGATGTCGCCGCCAGCCGCGAGTCGCTCGCGAACCCGGACGCGCTCGACTACTTCGTGGCACTGGCGTCCGGGGGCGAGTCCTCCCGGGGCGATTCGTAGCGCCGGCGCGTCGCAACTATGTGACGTTTCGGGGGCTCGGGGGGCGATGAGCGCCCGATCCGCCCTCTCTATGCGGAAGAGTGCGAGAAAAGGGCTGCATATCAATCACTATCTCGGAAGCTTCGGGTCGAGCCGGCTCGACGGGCCGCCATGTCGGCTGAGATCGAGGTCGCCATCGCCGCGCTGGCCGCTGGCCAGCACGGGCACGTGACGCGCGGCCAGCTGCGCTCGCTCGGGCTCGGTGCCGGCGCCATCAAGCATCGCCTCCGCACACGCCGCCTGATCGCCGTCTACGCCGGCGTCTACGCGGTCGGCCACCGACCGACGCACCCCGTCGCGCGCGCGGCCGCGGCGGTGCTGGCGTGTGGTCCGGGGGCCGTCCTCAGCCACGGCTCGGCGGCGAGCCTGTGGGGCATCGCCAAACACTGGAGCCTCCCGTACGAGGTCAGCGCCCCTCGCGAGCGCCGTCGACAAGGCATCACAACGCACCGCGTCGCGCGCCTGGTGCGCGCCGAGATCCGCATGCACCTCGGCGTCCGCGTCACAAGTCCCGCCCGCATGCTCCTTGACATCGCGCCGCGCCTCACCGACGCCGAGCTCACGCGCGCCGTGAACGACCTGCGGCTCGCGGGCCACCTGAAGCCGTCGCAGCTCACCGCGGTCCTCGCCCGTGCGACCACGCATACCGCAGCGGCGCGGCTGCGCGGGATCGCTCACGACGCGGCGCCGGCGCCCACCCGATCGACGTTCGAGGACGAGTTCCGGTGCTTCGCGCAGCGCTTCGGGCTTCCGCGGCCCGAGATCAACGCCCGCGTCGCGGGGCGTGAGGTCGACGCGCTGTTTCGCGCCGAACGGGTGATCGTTGAGCTCGACGGCTACCGCTTCCACCGCGGCCGGGAGTCCTTCGAGCGGGACCGGGAGCGCGATGCCGCTAGCCTCGAACAAGGCTATGCGACGGTTCGCATCACCTGGCAGCGTCTCAGCGACGGCTCCGCCCAGGAGGCGCGGCGCCTGCAGCGGATCCTGCTCGCCAGGCGCGATTGACCGCACGTCGCCCGCAGGGATTGAGAAGCCATGTTCTTACGGACTTCTTCTCAAGCTCTGAATGGTTTCTCACGGCCCCGCGGTCTACTAAGTACCAGCCTTTGACACCCACGTCTGTAGGAGATACCGAAACATGAGCCGTATGAGCCGATGGATTCCGATCATCGGTGGTGCGATCGCCGGGGGGGTTATCGCGCTGGTCATCTCGAGCGGCGGCAGCTCCTCACCCTCGGTGACCACCACCGTCGTAGCACCGCGCCAGTCCTCGATCCCGACCTCGTTCAGCAACGGCAAGGGCCTGAGCATCAACCAGATCTACCGCTCCTCGAGCCCGGGCGTCGTCGACATCCTCGTCACCAGTCAGAGTCAGGGCGGCGGGGGTTTGTTCGGCGGCGGCTCCGGCCAGCAGCAGGGCGAGGGTGCGGGCGTCGTCTATGACAACAAGGGCGACATCCTCACCGACGAGCACGTGGTCACCGGCGCCACCTCGGTCAAGGTGAACTTCCAGGACGGCAAGAGCTACCCGGCCAAGGTGCTCGGCACCGACCCATCGACCGACGTCGCGGCGATCCACGTCGACGCCCCAGCGTCCGAGCTGCATCCGATCTCGTTCGCCGATTCATCGTCGGCGCAGGTAGGCGATCCCGTGGTCGCAATCGGCAGCCCGTTCAGCCTGCCCGAGACCACGACGACCGGAATCGTCAGCCAGACCGGCCGGAGCATCACCGCGCCGAACAACTACACGATTCCGAACGCGATTCAGACCGATGCGGCGATCAACCCGGGCAACTCCGGGGGACCGCTGCTCGACGCGAACGGGCACGTGCTCGGTCTCAACGACCAGATCGAGACGAACAACCAGACCGCCGGTGGCCAGGGCTCGAGCTCGGGCGTCGGCTTTGCGATTCCGTCGAACACCGTCGCGCGGATCGCCAACTCGATCATCAGCGGTAACCCGATCAAGCACCCCTACGTCGGCGTCTCGCTCAACAGCCAGTCAGCTGGCGGCGCCCCGATCCAGCAGGTCGTGCCGGGTGGCCCCGGAGCGAGCAGCGGTCTGAAGGTCGGCGACATCGTGACCGCGATCGACGGCAAGACGATCACCTCGACCGACCAGTTCATCGCCACGATCGACACCTTCTCGCCGGGCCAGACCGTCACGATGACGATCAAGCGCGGCGGGCAGACCAAGAGTGTGAAGGTCAAGCTCGGCTCGCGGCCGGCGTCACAGCCGCAGTTCGGCTAGCGCGCCCCGGGCCGACCCAATGCAGAGTCAGGCGCTCGCGGCCTCCGCCAACCCCCGGCGGTGGGCCGCGAGTAGCGCTGCAAGCGCCGCGATGGCGGCTCCACTGATCAGCAACGGGCCGGCCACGCCGCTGCCAAATACGCTCGAGAGCCAGTAGGCGGCGGCCCCGAAGCAGCCGGCCGCGGGCAGCGTGACGATCCACGCGGCGGCGATGTTGCCGGCCACGCCCCACCTGACGGCCGAGACGCGCTTCGCGGCGCCGGCGCCCATCACTCCGCCCGAGATCACGTGCGTCGATGACAGCGGGTAGCCGAAGTGCGAGGAGATCAGGATCACGACGGCGCCGGCACCCTGGGCGGCGAAGCCCTGGGCGCTGTCCATCTTGATGATTCGGGTCCCGACCGTCCGAATGATGCGCCAGCCCCCGGCGTAGGTCCCAAGCGAAATCGCGGTGGCGGCGCAGATCACGACCCACGACGGGACACTGGCGTGGCCCGCGCGCAACGATCCGTGGGCGACCAGCGCGAGAGTGATCACGCCCATCGTCTTCTGCGCGTCGTTGGTGCCGTGCGCGAGCGCCAGCGCGGCGCTTGTGCCGATCTGACCGACCCTGAACGCGCGCGTTACCGGGCCCGGCCGGCGCCGGCCCACAATCAGGTAGATGATCACGATCAAGAGCCCGGCGAGCAGGAAGGCGCTGACCGGCGCGATCAGCGCGGGCACCACGACCTTGCTGAGGATCGCCCCCCCTTTGACCCCGGCGCCCCCGACGGCGGCCAGCATCGCGCCGATCACGCCGCCGATCAGGGCATGAGAGGAGCTCGACGGGAGTCCATACGCCCAGGTGATCAGGTTCCAGGCGATCGCGCCGATCAGCGCCGCGAAAGCAATCGTCTCGGTCACCTGGCCGGCGTCGACGATGCCTGTGGCGATCGTCGCCGCGACCTTCAGCGAGATGAACGCGCCGACGAAGTTGAGCACGGAGGCAAGGGCAATCGCATTTCGCGGCGAGAGCGCGCGCGTGGAGATCGAGGAGGCGACAACGTTCGCGGTGTCGTGGAAGCCGTTGGTGAAATCGAAAGCGAGCGCCGTGATCACGACCACGACGAGCAGGAGCTCGCTGTGCACTACGCCGTGCTCAGCTCGCCACGCTGGCGGCCTGGGCGAGCGTGCGCTCCATCAGCTCGCGGTGGACGCTACGGGTGCCTCCCTCGCGCCTCGTCCAGTCGCCGTCGGCGGCCAGTACCCAAGCGTTCGTGTCGTCTATGAGGCAGCGCTCGAGGGTGTCATCGAGCTCGGCTCGCAGGTCCGGGTCCTCGATTGGAGCCAGCAGCTCGACGCGGGTGTCGAGGTTGCGCGGCATCAGATCGGCCGAGCCGATGTAGTAGAGGTGCTCGTCGCCGCGGTGGAAAGAGTAGACGCGCGAATGCTCGAGGAAGCGCCCGACGACCGACACGACGTTGATCGTCTCGCTGACGCCGGGCAGTCCCGGCCGCAGGCAGCAGATACCCCTGATGTTGAGGTCGATCGGCACCCCGGCCTGTGAGGCGCGGTAGAGCGCTTCGATGCACGCCTGGTCGACGAGCGAGTTCATCTTCATCACGATCCGTGCCTGGTCGCCGGCGCGGTGAGCATCGATCGTGCGGTCGATCTCGGCGATCAGCGGCTCTCGCAGCCAGGTCGGCGCGACCAGCACCTTGCGCTGAGGCGCGGGGTGGCTGTACCCGGTGAGCGTGTTGAACAGGCTGGCGACCTCTTCGCCGATCACAGGATCGGTCGTGAACAGCCCGAAGTCCTCGTACAGGCGGGCGTTCTTGGCGTGGAAGTTGCCGGTCCCGATCATCACGTAGTGGCGCACACCGCCGCGCTCGCGGCGCACGATCAGGATCAGCTTGGCGTGGGTCTTGAGTCCCGGGATGCCGTGGACGACGTGGGCGCCGACCTCTTCCAGCGCTCGCGACCAGTGAATGTTCTGGCGCTCGTCAAAGCGCGCCTTGAGCTCCACCAGACAGACCGCCTGCTTGCCCTTCACCGCTGCCTCGATCAGCGACGGAACGAGCGCCGAGTCGTCCGAGGTCCGGTACACGGTCATCTTGATCGCCAGCACATTCGGATCCTCGACCGCCTGCTTGACGCACCGCTCGACACTGGTCGAGAACGAGTGGTACGGGTAATGGACGAGGATGTCGCCGGCGCGCATCGGCGCGAACACGTCGGTCTGGGCGTCGTTGTCGCCGGGGGTGGCGAACGCCGGATGGGTCACGGGGGTCCAGGACGGCCCGCGCAGGTCGGAGTGGTGATCGATGCCGGCGATCTCCCATAGGTCGCCCATGTCCAGCAGCCCCTCGACGTCGTAGACCTGCACCTCCTCGACCCCCAGCCACTCGATCAGGCGGTGCTTGAGCGCCGGCTCCATGCTTGCACCGACCTCAAGCCGCACGACCTCGCCGAAGCGCCGGCGCCGCAGCTCGTCTTCGACAGCCTGGAGCAGGTCGTCGGCCTCATCGGAGACCTCGAAGTCGGCGTCGCGGGTCACACGGAACAGGTCGTAACTGAGGATCTCCATTCCCGGGAACAGCGCGTCGAGGTGCTCGGCGATGATGTTCTCCAGCGGAATGAACGTGTCGTCGGAGATCTGCACGAAGCGCGGCAGGACCTCCTTGGGGACCTTCACGCGCGCGAACGCCTCGTGGTCGTTGTCGGGATCGTGCAGGCGGACGATCAGGCTCAACGACAGATTCGAGATATAGGGGAACGGCCGTCCCGGCCCGACGGCGAGCGGCGTCAGCACGGGAAAGATCTGCTCGCGAAAGTGGCGCTCGATCACGGATGCCGGCGCCCCCGATTGCTGGCATGAGACGACCCTGATGCCGTGCTCCGCCAGCGCAGGTCGGATCACCTCGGAGAACTGGCGTGCATGACGACGGTCCTGCTCGCGAACGCGCTCGGCGATCCGCTCGAGCACATCTGTGGGCGAGAGACCGTCCGGTCCCCGGGCGTCGATCCGAGCATCGACCTGGTCGTGCACCCCGGCGACGCGGATCATGAAGAACTCGTCGAGGTTTGTGACGAAGATGGCCAGGAACTTGAGCCGCTCGATCAGCGGCTGCGACTCGTCTTCGGCAAGCTGCAGGACCCGGTCGTTGAACTCGAGCCACGACAGCTCACGGTTGATGTAGAGCGACGGATCGGAGAGCTCGACCTCAGCGGGCCGGACCTCGGTCGCGACCGCCTCGAGCGACGACGTCGCCGGGTCGTTCATGCGACCCTCTCGCCGGCCATCGCGATCGCGCTGAGCTCGTTTGGACGCAGCAGCGTTACGAGCTCGCCCTTGGCGATCCCGGCGACTCCTCCCTTGCGCATCCGCGCCTGCGCGCCGGTGAGGTCGTGAAGCGTGAGTGAGAAGGACGGATCGTGCCCGACCAGAAGCACCTCACCGAGCCCCGCTACGAGATCATTGGCGTCGAATGGTTCGCCACCCAACCGTGGCTCGACCGTGACTTCGATGCCGAGCGCTTCGCAGACCAGCTCGGCCGTCTGGAGCGCACGGCGCTTTGGGCTGGACAGGCACGCGTCGATGTGGGCCTCCAGCATCACCAGCGCCCGCCCGGCGGCCTCGGCCTGAGCCACGCCGCGTTTGGTCAGGGGCCGTTCGTCGTCGGGAAAGCCGTCGGCAGCTTCTGCGTGACGGAGCAGCCAGAGCATCTCGACCGGAACTTTACGACCACGCACTAATCGGGTGTCAACACCGGCTCCGGCGGCGTGACGGAGGCGACCCGGGCGCATGGCCGCAAGCGCCCCGGCCTCGTCGCGGAGGCGAGTCCGGCCGGGCCGCGAAGCGCCTAGCGAACCCGCAGCACGACGACCGACGCGCCACTGTGGCGCTGGTGGTGACGCAGGCCGTCGACCGCGTCACTGCGGACGACGTAGCGTCCGCGGGTGATGTTCAGGCGCCGCCGCAGCGACCAGCGCGAGGTGCCGTGCGCGCGGAACTCGACCGGCCGCTGGCACGAGCGTGGCCGCGTGAGACTGCCCTTCGAGGTCAGGAAGCGACACCGGCCGTGAGCGGCCGGCCGGTAGATCATCACGAACACGCGAGCGACACGCTCCCGGCGCTGGATCGCCGAGCTGGCGTGGGCGCACCTGTTCGCCGACGCCGTCCCGCTAACCGACAGTCCGTGGCGAGAAGCGTGAGCTCGACGTTTGGTGATCCGCGAGGACGGACGCGTGCTGCAGCGTGCGGGCCCGGGGAGCGACGCCGTGTGGAACCTGGTCACCGACGAGGGTGTCCCGGGCGCTCCGGGAGTGTCGTGCACCGGGAGCTGCAGATGCAGATCGCTGACCGAGATCGAGAACGTCCCGTTCGATGTCCGCGCGTAGGGCGAATCCCGGCCGAGCAGCTCGAGCTTCGGAACGTGACCGGCGGCGAAATGCCAGGCGCCGGGGTGGAGCTGGAACAGCTGCACGCCGTTCGGGCTGGTCGAGCTGAACCGGTAGAGGCCGCGCGCGACGAGCGTCTGGGTGCCGCTCGCCGGGTCGACGTCCCACAGCCGCTCGGCGATGATCGGGAAGTTGCCGGTGGCGTTCAGATTTGCGCTCACCGTGGGCGCGCCGAGCAGCGTGTAGCCGTTGCCGGTGGCCGCCGGGAGGCGGTAGGTCGCTACTCCCGCGCCCTCGTCGGTCGAGGTGACAGTCGCGCAGGCGCCCCCGCCGGTGATCGGATCGATCGTCTGCGAGGTCGACGGGTTGCCCGCGCTGGACGCGATCGTCTGGGCGGGGGCGGAGCTGAAGTCGACTTCGCCGGGATGGAGTGCGGCCCACGTCGGAGCGGTGAACGGCCCTCCGGACGGCGCGCTCGCCGGGCAGGTCTGAGTCAGCGCTGTGGCGCCGAGCGGCGGCTGCGGACCGGTGCCCTTGACGTAGTGATCGAAGAACTCGTTAATGCGCACCGAGAGCCCGGCCACGTCGGCGGGCTTGTTCTGTCCGCGCATGTGCCCGAAGTCCATGTCGTAGAGGCCGATCGGATCGCCGGGGAACAGCGAGTGCTCGAGGTTGTAGTAGCGCACTGCCTCGTCGACCGGGAACAGGTCGTCGGTGAAGCCGTTGGAGATGAGCAGTGGGGACGGCGCCTCGGCCGAGTCGCCGGCGACCCCGTCGAGCAGGTAGTACGCCCGAGTGGAAGTGGAAGATCTGGGTCGTGATGGCCTGATCCTGCGGATTGCTGTCGTACGGCTCTCCGGCGTTGATCAGCGTGTTCCACGTCGTCAGGTCGGCCGAGGAGTCGGTGCCGGGCGGAGCGTAGAAGCCGCTGGCGAGACCGAGCGCGTAGAGGCCACTGACGAACGACTGCTTGTCGATCCCCGTCGGCGAGAGATCTGCGGTCGGCGAGGTGACCTGGAAGTCGAGCGTCCGGCCGTTGGGCAGCAGCGAGTAGACGAGGTCGCTCCACGGGATCACCGGCGCCGCCGCGGCTAAATGCAGCGGCGTTCCGTGGGGGCTGCGCCAGGGGCTGAACGTTCCGTCGGTGTTCTCGATCCGGTCCTTGAGCGTCGCGAGCTGCAGTGACACGCCACCGCCGTAGGAGGGACCGGTGGCCCCGATGCGGTTGGGGTCGACCACGCCCTCGTCGACCAGCAGCCCGGACGCGGTCTGGATGTCGCGGACCTCGTAGCGGTTGTCGTCGAGCCTGATGTAGCCCTTCATGCAACCGGTCGGATCGACCAGCCTGGACTGCGCGGAGCCACAGGAATCAGCCCAGCCGCGGGCGGTCAGCTCCAGCACGGCATAGCCCTGCTTGGCCCAGGCGTCACCGGTCGGCCCGGTGTACTCGGTGCTGCTGGGGCCGCCGGCCTGTCCGCCCCAGCCGTGGCTCTGGACGATCAGCGGGTAATTGCCGTCGGTGCCGCTTGCCGGCGCCGCGGGAGGATCACGTAACCGGCCAGCGGTACGCCGTCGAAGCTGGTCAGCCGCGTGTCGGCCGCCGGGCTGCCGCCGTCCGAGCCCTGGCAGACGCGCACGCCGTCGGACTGCGCGGTGCAGGGGACGCCGAGCGAGTTAACCGTGTGGCCGGCGAACACGGTCGTGATCGCGGCCGACGCCGAGCCCGGTGCGGCGAGCGCGACGAGCGCCGCCGCAAGTGCGGCACCGCGCGTCCCGACAGCAGCCCATCTCCTCATCGCGCCGACCACGATACTGACAACGAGATGTGAACGCTCCGGTTCTCGGAGCATCGCACGGCCAGGCGGCGCCCCGGCGCGCGCGCCGCCGAGCGCGATGTCAGCCAATCAAGAGCCGGCGCCGGAATACGCGCTGGAAAGCCTCCCCGTCGCCGTAGCGCTCGACGCTCCAGCGCGGGAGGGTCAGATCGCCGGCCGCCTCAAGGTGAAGGTCGACGCCGTGGCCGTTCGCCCGCAAGCGGGCCTGCAAGACCGACTGGTCACGGCCGCGCTCGAGGTGCTCGGCCAGGCGCAGGATCACCGAGCAGCGGTCGAGCAGCTCCTCGTCCCCGTCGCGGGCCAGAGCCGACATCTCGCCGAGCTTGGGCACGCCCTTGCGGTGATAGCGGCTCATCTGGGCGATCAGCGCGCGCTCGCGGGGGTCGAAACCGTACAGCTCGGCGCTCTGGATCAGATATCGCGAGTGCTTGTGGTGGTCGTCGTAGGAGATCGTCATCCCGACGTCATGGAGCATCGAGGCGGCCCACAGCAGCTCGCGCTCACCTTCCCCGGCTTCGAACAGGCCGCCGGAGACGAGCGAGTCGAACATCTGCAGCGACAGGGTCGCGACGTGCTCGACGTGGGCCATGTCGGACTCGTACTGGATCGCCAGGTTGCGCACGGCCGCCTCGCGGACGTTGGGGAACAGGGGCTCGTCCTCGCCGAGCAGGGTGCGGGCAAGGAACACCCCGTCCCGAAGTCCGGCCTCGGTGACCTCGAGGCCGTCGAACCCGCCGAGCTCGAGCACGGTCTCGAGTGTCACGGCGGCGGCGAGAATGATGTCCCCGCGGCCTGGTTTGACGCCGTGGATCGAGCCGCGCTCGGCACTCGGCAGTTCCGCGATCCTGCCCACGAGGTCGCTCAGCATGTCGGCGGTGATCACGTAGCCCTGAACGCCGAGGTCGGCCGCGCCGGTGTCGCCCTGAGCCGCAGCGGCGAGGTTTCGCGCTGCGCCCCCCAGCGCCACCAGCCGCTGGTCCGAGCCGGTGGGCCAGACACGCTCGGCCAGCACCTCGCGCACGTGCTCGCGGACGCGCGCGAGCTCCTTCTTCTTGGCCGGCCCCTCGCCGGGCAGGAAGCGCTCGGTGAGCCGCACGGCGCCGAGCGGGAACGAGCTCATCGCGCCCGCCCTGCGCCCGCGGACGTCGATCAGCTGCATGCTGCCGCCACCGAGGTCGAGCACGACGCCGTCGCTGATTGTCGAAGTGTTGACCGCAGCCACGTAGCCGTAGCGCGCCTCGTCCTGCGCCGAGAGTGTCTCGATGTTCATTCCGGTCGACTCGCGCGCGCGGGCCAGGAAGCCCTCGCGATTGGACGCGTCGCGAATCGCGCTCGTGGCGATCGCATGGACATCGCCCGGCGCGAGGCGGTTGGCGCGGCAGAAGCGTTCGAACACGGCCAGCGTCTCGAGGCCCCGCTGCATCGCCTCGTCGCTGAGGCGCCCGGAGGCGCCTAGTCCGGCGCCGATCCTGACCGTCTCGTACAGCTCGTCAGTGCGCTTCCACCATGCTCCAGGGACGTAGGCGAAGACGACCAGGCGCCACGAGTTCGAGCCCAAGTCGATCACCGCGACCTGACGAGTGTCCTGCGGCTGGTACGCCGCCCGCGTCGATCGCCAGGTCACCGGCCCATCATGCGCTGCGCGGCGGACGGTTCAGTGGGCGGGCTCGCGGACAACAGTGCCGAATACGCAGATATCGCGCGAGCTGCCGCGGGGGGCAGGCTCCCACGTGTGCTGCCGCGGGTCTGCGTTGCCTCGGCTACGCTGGCGCGCAATGGCCTCTCGCAAAGAGCAAAAGGAGCGGGCGCGTCAGGAGCGCCTGGCTGCCGAGCGAGCAGCAGCTGCCCGGGCGGCCCGTGCGCTGCGGATGCGGTTCGCCGGCGGCGGCGCGATCGCCCTGGTGGCGGTGGTCGCGGTCGTAATCGCGATCGCAAGCGGGGGCGGCGGGTCCAACGGCACAGGCACGGGTACGCCGATCAGGCCCGCGGCGAATGGGGTCAAGCTCCCGGCGCTGAAGATCTCGAGCCTCCCCGCAGCGGCCAAGGCGGCCGGATGCGTATCGATCGACACGCCCGACTCGATCGCTCGCACCGACGCGAACCGGACCCATGTGGCCGCCGGGACGAAGGTGCCGTATGCGACCAACCCTCCGAGCTACGGACCCCATTACCCGACGCCTGCATCGGACGGCGCGTACTCGCCCTCCAGCACCCCCGCGATTGGCTATTTGGTTCACGCGATGGAGCACGGCCGGATCGAATATCAGTATCGGCCCGGGCTTCCAGCCGCCGATGTCAAGGATCTCGACGCGCTGTTCAATGAGGGCGACGGCCAATGGGCCGGCGGCCAGCTGCTCCTGTTGTTCCAGAATCCGACCAACATGCCCTACGCCGTGGCGGCGACAGCCTGGGGGCATGTGCTCGGCTGCAAGACCTTCAACCCGCGCGTGTTCGACGCGCTGCGCGACTTCCGCGTGGCCTACACGAACCAGGGTCCCGAACAGCTCGGAACCGGCCCGGAATAGGCATCCGCCTCGCTCAGCCGTTCGCCTCGTCGACGATCAGCGCGCTGAACGGCGGGCTGCCGGGCGGCGAGACCTGGAACGAGAGTCCCCACTTGCCGACCATGATCAGCGCGGGAGCGGCGCGGGAGTAGAGCCCGGGACGCGTCTCGCGGAGCTGGTATTGCTGCTGGGGCATCTGCATTTCCAGGTGGTTGAAGGTCAGCGTCACGCTGGCTCCGCGCACCGGCAGGCCTCCCCGCGTGATCCGCAGCGCGAACGAGTCCGGAGCCGCGGCCTTGTTCGGCGAGACGAGCACCTGAAGCTCGTAGCCGGCGCGTGAGACGGTCCGCAGCACTCGTCCCGGTCCGACCTGGGCGATCGCCGAGCTCTGAAGCGCGAACGCCGGCGGTGGTGGCGCGAGACTGGACAGAACGGCGGCGGTGAACACGGCGCCGGCGACCACCACCGCCTCGGTGCCGATCAGCCGCCGCAGCAGCCCCGCAGCCGCGCTCCCCACCTCGGGGCGCTCGCGCGCGGCGATCAGGCGAGGTCTGGCGCGCAGAAGGTTGCCGGACGCGAGCCCGATCGCGGCCGCCAGCAAGCCGATCTTGACCAGGATCGCGACGCCGTATCCGGTCTGCCAGAGCGCGCTCAGAGCCGGCATGTGGATGATCGTCGCGCCGGTTCCGCTGGCCAGCAGCACCAGCACCGAGAGCAGCGCGACGTTGGAGAAGCGGGGCACGATCACGCTGAGCGCGGGCACACGCCGGCCCTCTCCGGTGGCGAACCAGAGCACGAGCAGGCCGATCAGCCCTCCGATCCACAGCGAGCCGGAGATCAGATGGACCCAATCCAGCGGCACCGACACCCCCCGAGGCGACGTCTGCCCGGCGTGGCCGATCGCGCCCGGGATGACCAGGACCGCGGCCGCCGCCATGAGTGCGCCGGTCTGGGCGGCGAGCTCGGCCACCGAGCGGCGCTCTCGATCCGGGCGGTCGACCCACAGCGAGATCCAGCCCGCCACGCAGAACAGCCCGAAGCACAGCTCCATGTCGAGATAGCCGCGGCCGAACGCGGTCACCCGGAACAGCGGCACGAGCGCTCCGAGATCGAACACCGAACGCAGCGAGTCGTTGGCGATCGCGAAATCGAGATACACGGGAATCGCGATCAGCCCCAGTACCGAGGCGACGACGAACGCTCTGGAGAGCGCGCGCAGCCTCGTCCCGCGCGCCCGCCTGACCGCAGGACGAGCGATCAGCGACCTCATCACGTACAGCCCGATGGCGCTCATCACGGTCAGGAACATCGCCCAGCGCGCGATCAGCAGCTGCGGCGTGACCGCAGTGGCCGAGACGCTCGGCACAGGAAACTGCGGGGCCGGACCCGGGTTCGGCCCAACCGCGTAGGTGAACGCGCCCTGCACCGGGTGTCCGTCGACGGAGATCGCGCGCCAGTAGATCAGGTACCACCCTTCGGGCAATCTCGGGCGCAGCGGCACGAGCAGCGTGTCGGGATTCGCCGGTGAGCGGCGCACCGTCCCGGAGGTCTGCTGCTTGCCCGAGGCGTCGGTGACCGAGATGATCGCGAACCGCGGCTCGACCGCCTCGTCGAAGGTCAGCGCAACCGACCTCGGAGGTGCGTTCAGGACCCCGCTCGCGGTTGGCGAAGTGCGGATCAGATACGCGTGTGCCGACGCGGCGGCCGGCAGCGCCGCCGCGGCTACCGCTACGAGCAGCGCCAGCAGGATCCGGCCGCGGGCGCCAAGGCCGGCACGGCTGGGGCTCACGCGCCCACGTTCAGCGTGTACGGCGCGGTCAGGACCCGGCCGGCCACCCGCATCTGGAGGAACAGCCGCCACGTCCCGGGGACGGGGAGCAGGACCCCCAGCATCAGCTTGCCGGGAGCGGTCGCGTGGCCCGAGATGCGAGCGCTGCCAAGCACGCTGGAGCAGTTGGGCGTGCTCGCCGCGCACACGTGCGTGTGGAAGTAGTCGAGCGAGCCGCTGTGGAAGAAGATCGCGTGGGCGAGCGCGCCGAACCAGGGCACGAAAGCGACCTTGCGCCCGTGGGGGTCGGTCACCGCGACGTTGACGAAGGCGGCTTGGATCGCGTGAAGCGACGGACGGCCCTGCATCTCGAAGCGGTAGCCGTCGATGACCTGGTCGGCCTTGAACGCGGGCAGTCTCCGCTGCCGGTAGGCGCCGCCGACCCGGACGTCGCGGAACAGCTGGAAGTTCGGCTGGCCGCCGGGGATGTTCGGATAGATGTCGACCAGCACCCGGTAGGGACCGGGGGCGGGGAACGTGACCGTCTGGCGCAGCAGGCCTGTCGGGCTGATCGGGGGGTGGTCGTGGATGATGAAGGCGAGGTCGTTGCGGACGATGATCAGGTGCACGCCGGTGTGCGGTCCCGGCCCCGTCTTGTAGGTGGTCAGCGGCTTGCCGTCGGGGAGCTGGACCGTGAACGAGACGGTCGTCGGACGCCCCGCGCGGATCGGGCCGTTGGGCGTGAACGAGCCGAGCTTGAATACCCGCGCCGGCTGGATCGCCGGCACTGTCACCCCGCCGCCCGAGCTCGAGCCGCAGCCGGCCAGCGCGGCCGCGAGTGCCGCCAGCGCGAGGACCGCGAGCGACCGGCCCGCCGTCCGGCGGTGCCTCATTTCAGCGCTGCCCGGAGTGCGGCTGCCACCTCGTTGCGGCCGAAGGCGCCCTCGAGCCGGGCGGTGATCACGCCGCGGCGGTTGACGACGAACAGCCAGGGCTCGGTCCGCAGGTGAAAGGCCTTCAGCTGCGGACGCAGTCCGAGCTTCGGCTGGTTGTCCACGTAGACCTCCTCGTGGATGAACGTGATCCGGTTGCCGAACTCGTGCTGGAGCTGGACGGCGATGTCCGTGACCGGTCCGCAGACGCGCGAGATGCAGAACTGCGGCGTGGAGAACAGCAGCGCCACCGGCCGCTTGCCGAGCACCGACGAGAAGGACGCCGACTGCATGCTCTCGGCCGGGATCCGCGTCGTCATCAGCGCCGTCTTTCCGTGGACGCTGGTCGCGGTGTCGGTCGAGACCGGCGGAGGCTTCTGGCCGACGTCCGGGATCGGGGAGGAGCCGGCCACGGCGATCTCCCCGGGCGCGCCGATCAGGCCGTTGGCCGTGCGGGTCATCGAAAGGACGGTGAACGTGCCCTTGTGCGGCACCGGCAGCGTGGTGGCATAGATCGCCTGGATGCCGCCTGGGCCGGCGTTCTCGCGGCTGCGGTACTGCGGCAGCACCGACATCGGGTCGGCCGGGGCCAGGAACGGGCCCTTCGCCGGGGCGTTGGGGTTCGCGGCGATGTAGATCGCCGTTGGCGCGTAGATGAACGCTCCCGAGCTCGCGTTGAGCGCGAACGCCAGGCGCCGCTGTCCCGGTGTGAAGGTTCCGGTGGCGGCTCCGAACATCGCGCTCGAGCGCACGAGGCCCCCGAGCTGCTGAAGTGAGCGCCCCCCGGCGGGCGGGAACTGCGCGGCCTGCGGGTGCTCCGCGGCCGGGAGCTCATCGACGGCGGGCGGCAAGCCGGTCGCCGAGGACGAGGTCGTGACAGACGCGGCCGCACTCGAGCTCGACGAAGTCTTGGTGGACGAGGCCCCGCAGCCGGCGAGCGCAACCGCGCCGGCTGCGAGCGTTGCCAGGACGCGGACGGTGGGGATTCTCATGTTCTTGATCATGTCGCCTTCACGTGTTGACGGCGGTTAGGAACCGCGGACCTCGGCGGTTAGGGCCGGCATCCGGCGCTGCGGCGGAGCGGCGCAGCGGCGCTGGGAGCTGGTCGCATCCCCGAAGGTATCTACGCCGGGCCGTGTCCTGCGCCGCAACCGGGCTGCAGGGGGCGGGGCCAGACGGCCTGAATCCCCGCTCTTTGCGTGTAAACATCCTGTGATCACGGAGTTTGCGGCCAAAAGGCTGCGCTCCCGTGCATTACAGTGCCCGGCATGTCGCCCGAGCGGAGCGACGCGCCGCCTGGGGCAGTCCCGCAGCGCTCGCACAACCGGCTCCGGCTCGCGATCGTCGATCGCGACCCCGGTTTCATGCAGGTCCTCGCGAATCGGCTCGAAACGCTCGGCTGGGATCACCGCGCCCTGGCCAGCCCGGTGGCCGGTGACGCGCTCGTTCAGATGCGCCTGAACGCGCTGGTGCTCGACATGGCCGTGCTCGGAGCCGACGGCTGGGAATACCTCGAGCGGATCTGTTCTCGGCTGCCGGGGCTGGCGGTGATCGTGTGCACCGGCCCATCGTCGGTCGCGCAGCGAGTTCGTGGGCTGCGGCTCGGCGCCGACGCGTGGATCACCAAGCCCTGCCATGCCGAGGAGCTGATCTGCGTGATCGAGGCGGCTGTCCGTCGTCATCGTCGCAACGAGATGCCCGAGCTGCAGGCCTCGGCTCGCGTCGGCGAGATCACCGTGCGCCCGGACCTCTACCAGGCTTATGTCGAGGAGGTGAGCCTCGAGCTGACCGCTCGCGAGTTCGAGATCCTCCACCTGCTCTCGAAGTCCGATCGCGTACTGCGTCGCGAGGAGATCTACGAACGAGTCTGGGGCTACGCGATGGCCCACGGAGATCGCTCGGTCGACGTGTTCGTGCGCAAGCTGCGCCAGAAGCTCCGCGCGGCATCGCCGGACTGGAGCTACATCCACACGCACTTCGGCGTCGGCTACAGGTTCGCGCCCGATCGCGACGGCGGCCAGGAGCAGGCCGAGCCGCTGAGCGCCCCGGCCACGACGCTCGACGCCCCCGCCGCCCCGCTCGCCGACGCCGCGGCCGAGTTCGGCACCGCGCTGGCCGGCTGAGCAGCCGCGCCTTGCGCGCGCTGTGAAGTTGCGCCGCGTCGATCTCTGGTCACAAGTTGTTCACGCCTGTTTCACGCGCGGGTAACGCTTGGAGGCGCTCGCGGGAGAACCATCCAGCTCGACGATGTCTGCCGCGGCCGAGTCACAACGTGAGGTGCTTCAGGTTGGCCCGCTCACGATCCTTCCCGACGAGAACCTGGCTCGCGCGAGCGGGCGGGCACTGATGCTCTCGAGCCGGGAGCTGCGCCTGCTGATTGAGCTCGCCCGCCGCGCCGACCGGATCATGTCGCGTGAGCAGCTGTACAGCCTCGTGTGGGGTCGCGAGCTACGCGCCGGAGACCGCTCGGTCGACGTCTACGTCCGCAAGCTGCGGGTGAAGCTCGAGAGCGCCCTGCCGGGCTGGTGCTTCATCCACACCCACTTCGGATTCGGCTACAGGCTGGCTCCGGAGCCCTCACAACACGACAACGGCCGGTTCACAACTGATTAACACCTTCGGGTCGGCCGGCGCAGACACTGTGCCCACTTACATGATCAAGGAGACGAAATTGCTTACACGACGATTCGGATCGCTCGCGATCCTGGCGGCGGCGACACTCGGGCTCGCGGCCTGCGGCTCGAGCAGCTCGAGCAGCAGCTCCAGCGCCGCGGCGCCGTCCTCCAGCTCATCGAGTGCAAGCAGCGGAGGGTCGGCCACGATCAATGGCGCCGGCTCCACGCTGGCAGCGCCGATCTACAACCAGTGGGGCCAGAACGTGTCCGGCCAGGGCCTGACGGTCAACTACAACGCGCTTGGCTCGGGTGCTGGGATCGCCGGCCTGCAGGGCTCGACGATCGACTTCGCCGGGAGCGACCCCGCCGAGAAGCCCTCGGAGATCAAGCAGGGCAAGGGCCCGGTGCTCCAGTTCCCGGTCGCGTTCGGCGCGATCACCGTTTCCTACAACCTGCCCGGCGTCAAGACCGGGCTGAAGCTCGACGGCATGACGATCGCCAACATCTTCCTGGGCAAGATCAAGAAGTGGAACGATCCGGCGATCAAGGCGCTGAACGCCGGCGTCAGCCTCCCCAGCAGCTCGATCACAGTCGTCCACCGGTCGGACTCGTCGGGCACCACCAAGGGCTTCACCACGTTCCTGGCCGATTACGACCCGGGGTGGGCCAAGGTCGCCGGAGCGCCGGACAAGACCGCCAAGTGGCCGGTCGGCACCGGCGCGCCGAAGAACGCGGGCGTTGCGGCGGCGATCAAGCAGACCAGCGGCGCAATCGGCTACGTCGAGCAGGCCTACGCGCTCCAGAACGGGTTCACCTACGCGTCGGTTAAGAACAGCGCCGGAAAGTTCATCACCCCGACGCTCCAGGCGACCTCGGCGGCGGCGACCGGCGTGAAGGTGCCTTCGAACCTGGGCATCAGCACGATCAACGCGCCCGGGGCCAGCGCCTACCCGATCGTGTCCCAGACGTTCCTTATCGTCTACAAGGACATGTGCAAGGCGGGTCGATCCTCCTCGGCGGCCTCCGGGGTCAAGAAGTTCCTGGCCTACGGGCTCGGCGCCGGCCAGAAAATCGAACAACAGCTCGACTACGCCCCGCTTCCGGCCAGTCTGCTGGCCAAGGACCAGACCCAGCTGGGGCAGCTCAGCTGCAACGGATCGCCGGTGTCCTGACGGGCGTGCAGGTGGAAGCAAGCGCAACCCCGGTCGGCGGCGGCCGCTCGTTCTTCGAGCGGTCGCCGTTGAGCCGCCTTCCCGACCGGATCCTTCAGTTCGGACTGGCAGGGATCGCCGCCGGCGTGCTCGTGTTGCTGGCGGCGTTCTTCGCCGTGCTCGTGAGCTCGTCGTCCAGCGCGTTCAGCCACATAGGGATCCTCAACTTCCTGTTCCACAACAACTGGGACACGTCCCAGCTCCAGCAGGGGCAGGGATGCGCGGTCGGTGGCCACTGCACGTTCGGCGCCTGGCCGATGGTCCTCGGCACCCTGTTGACGGCCGGGATCGCGCTTGTGATCGGAGTTCCGATCGCCGTCGCCACAGCGCTGTTCCTGACCGAGCTGTGTCCGCGGAGACTCCGCGGCCCGCTGTCGCTGCTGGTCGATCTGCTGGCGGCCGTCCCCTCGGTGGTCTACGGCCTCTGGGGTTTCATCGTGCTCGCCCCCAAGCTGCGCGGTTTTCAGCAGTTCCTCGCCGACAAGCTGTCATTCCTCCCCTTCTGGGCCGGGCAGGTCGCCGGCCCGAGCTACTTCCTCGCCGGGCTGATCCTGGCCGTGATGATCCTGCCGATCGTCTCGGCGATCTCCCGTGAGGTGATCGCGACCGTGCCGGCCGAGAACAAGGAGGCAGCGCTCGCCCTCGGCGCCACGCGCTGGGAGATGATCCGCTACGCCGTGATCCCGTATGCGCGTCCTGGCATCACAGGCGGCGCGATGCTGGGGCTGGGGCGCGCGATCGGCGAGACGATCGCGGTCGCGTACGTGATCGGCGGCTCGACCACGCTCGGGCACTCGATCTTCCAGCAGGGCCAGTCCTTGGCCGGGGTGATCGCGTTGCAGTTCGGCGAGGCGGAGAGCACACCGCTCTACAAGTCATCGTTGCTGGCGGCAGGGCTGATCCTGTTCGTGCTGACGCTTGTGGTCAACCTCATCGCCCGGCGGTACGTAGTCCGGGCCGGACGTTCGAAGCGGATCGGCGGCGGCATCCTACCCGGACTCGGCGATCCGGCACCGGAACCTGGGCCGGCATGAGTTCCAGCACCGAAGCCGAAGGCGGCATGACATCGTTCCCGCGCAGCAGCGCCGCCCGACGCCGCAAGGACCGCTTGATGCGCACCGTGCTCGCCCTCGCAACCGGGATCGCGTTGATCCCGCTGCTGCTGATCCTCTACTACCTCCTGCAAAAAGGGCTCGGGAGCTGGAATGGGAAGTTCTTCACCAGCGATCCGAACCTCAACCAGTGCTTTCCGCGGCTGCCGGGCGCCCCCCCGCCGCCGCCGTGCGATATCGGCGGAATCCGCAGTGCGATCCTCGGAACGATCGAGATCGTCGCGCTGGCGACGCTGGCCGCCGTGCCGGTTGGGGTTGGTGTGGCCCTGTACCTGACCGAGTACGGCAAGCAGTCGCGCTTCGCCAACGCCGTGCGTTACTTCGTCGACGTGATGACCGGCGTGCCGTCGATCGTGTTCGGCCTGTTCATCTACACGGTCCTGGTCGTCAGCCACGTGGGCGGTGATGCAGTCGGCTGGAAGGGCGCATTGGCGCTGGCGCTGCTGATGCTGCCGATCGTGATCCGCTCGGCTGAGGTGGTGCTGTCGCTCGTGCCCTCGAGCCTGCGCGAGGGGGCGTTGGCGCTCGGAGCGCCCCGCTGGCGCGTCGTCACCCAGATCGTGCTGCCGACCGCCCGCTCCGGACTCGTGACCGGTTCGCTGCTGGCGATCGCGCGCGCAGCCGGTGAGACCGCGCCGCTGCTGTTCACGATCGGCGCAGCTCACGTCGTGACCGGAAACCTCGGACAGCCGATGAACTCGCTGCCGGGGCAGATCTTCAGCGACCTCGGGCAGAACACGGACAACTTCGTCTCCCGGGCCTGGGGCGCCGCCCTGACGCTCGTGGCCTTGATCCTCGTCCTCAACCTGATCGCGCGAGCAGCTTCGCGCAGGAGCCGCGTGGCATGATCCCTGACATCGAGAGCAAAAAGAGCAACCGGACGTCCAAGGGTGAGCCAGAGCCTGACGCGAACGGGGGCGGCGCGGCCGACCCCGAAGCAGCGCCGGACCTGACGGCGCTCGGAAAGCGTGAGCGCGAGGCGCACACCGTCACGCTGGACGGACTGCACGCCTATTACGGCGAGCAGCACGCCTTGAAGGGCATCGACCTCCGGTTCCCCTCTGGCGAGGTGACGGCGATCATCGGGCCTTCGGGCTGCGGCAAGTCGACCATGATCCGCTGCATCAACCGGATGCACGAGGAGATCCCCGGCGCCCGGGCGCAGGGAACTGTCAAGCTCGACGAGTTCGACGTCTACGCCGCGGGTGTCGACGTGACCTCGGTCCGCCGGCTGATCGGGATGGTGTTCCAGAAGCCGAACCCGTTTCCGACGATGTCGATCTTCGACAACGTCGCCGCCGGGCTTCGGCTGACGGGGACCAAGGGCGACAACCTGCGCGAGCGCGTCCACAAGGCCCTGCGGGCCGTCGGGCTCTGGGGCGAGGTGAAGAACCGCCTCCAGGAGCCGGGCATCGGCCTCTCGGGCGGGCAGCAGCAACGGCTTTGCATCGCGCGGACGATCGCCGTCGAACCCGAGGTGATCCTGATGGACGAGCCGTGTTCAGCGCTCGATCCGATCGCCACGCTGAAGGTCGAGGAGCTGATCGACGAGCTCAAGGCTCGCTACACGATTGTGATCGTGACCCACAACATGCAGCAGGCGGCTCGCGTCGCCAGCTCGACCGTGTTCATGCTCGACGGCGAGGTGGTCGAGCACGCTCCCACGAACGATGTGTTCACGAACCCCGGCGACGAGCGCACCGAGCGCTACGTCACAGGGAAGTTCGGCTGATGCAGGAGACCAGGCACCAGTTTCGCGAGGACCTCAAGGAGCTCGAGCGCCAGGTTCTGGGCGGCCTGGATCTGGTCATCGGACAGCTCGATCGCGCGCTCGAAGCCGTCAGCTATCAGGACGTCGAGCTCGCCGCAATGGTCGTCGCCGATGACGACCGCATCGACGGCCGCTATCTCGAGGTCCACCAGGGCATCCTCTCGCTGCTGGCGCGCCAGGCGCCGGTGGCCGGGGATCTGCGCATCGTAGCCGCGCTGCTGCACGTGATCCGCTGCATCGAGCGGATGGGCGATCAGTGCGTCAACATCGCCAAGTTGGTGCCGTTGTCCGGCTACGAATCGCCGAAGGACAAGGACATCCTCGACGCGATCGAGCGGATGGGTCAGCACGCCCGCTCCCAGCTCTCGCAGTCCAAGGACGCGCTGCGCGGGCGCAACGTCGAGCTCGCCCAGGACCTGGTTCGCCAGGACGCCGAGATCAACCGGCTGAACCGGCACATCTTCAAGCGTGCTGTCGAGATCGGCGACGACCTCGATGTGCGCGAGTGGGCGATGTTCATGATCCTCGTCGCGCGCTGTCTCGAGCGGGTGGGCGACAACACGGTCGACATCGCCGAGCAGGTCGTGTTCGTCGTCACCGGGTTGTTCCGGGAGATGGCGGACGCCTCGACGCCCGCGCCGGCGGCAAAGTCAGTCTGAGCGGCGGTTCCACCGGGCCGGTCCTCGGCGCCGGGATTTGGCCATCCGGCCAGTGACCGCTGCCAGCGGCCATGGGTTACTTGTGGCATGCGTACACGACCGCCTCAGATCGTGGCGTTCGGCGGAGGCGGGTTCTCGATGGAGTGGGGAAACACGCTCCTCGACGACCACGTGATCGCGCTGACCGGCGTCGAGCGTCCCCGGGTCTGCTTCCTGCCCACAGCGAGCGGCGATGCCGACCACTACGTGGTCAGGTTCTACCGGGCATTCTCGGCTTCGCGCTGCCAGCCCTCGCACATCTCGCTGTTCCGCCGCGAGACCGGTGTCGGTGACCCGCGAGCCCACCTGCTGGAGCAGGATCTCGTGTACGTCGGCGGCGGGAGCCTGGTGTCGTTGCTCGGCGCCTGGCGCGCGCACGGTCTTGACCTCGCGCTGCACGAGGCATGGCGGGCCGGAGTCATCATGTGTGGGGGCTCGGCCGGATCGCTGTGCTGGTTCTCGCACGCCGTGAGCGCGTTCCACGAGGGGCCGCCGCGGCTGATCGAAGCGCTTGGGTTTCTGCCCTGGAGCAATGCGGTGCACTACGCCGACGAGCCGGGCCGCCGCCGCGCTTTCCTGGACGCCGTGGCCGGCGGGACGCCGCCCGGCTATGGCGTGGGTGACGGGGCGGCGCTTCATTTCGTCGGCACCGAGCTGGCAGGCGTGGTCTCCTCACGCTGCGGCGCGCGTGCCTTCCACGTCACCGCGGACGAGGCAACCGGGCCGAGCGAGCGCGAGCTCGCCGTGCATTATCTGGGTGAGGCGGCCGCCGTTGGCGAGCTGGGGGCGCCCCGCCTGGTCGGTGGGGCGGCGATCGCAGCCTGAGGACGGCCACCAAGGCAGCGTGTGTACGCGGGGCGACCGCGTACGCCATGCTGGCTGAGGTGTCGAGCAACGGGCAAGACGGCCGCCGGATCCTCGCCATGGGCGGCGGCGGGTTCACGATGGCCGAGCGTGGCTCCGGTCTGGACCGCATGATCCTGTCGCTGACGGGCAAGCCGGTGCCGAAGATCTGCTTTCTGCCGACCGCAAGTGGTGACCCGCGGGAGCAGACGACCCGCTTCCTCGAGCGCTTCGGCGCCTGGCCGTGCGAGCCGAGCGTCCTGTCGTTGTTCCACCTCGGCCGCGATCGCCTCGACCCGGTCGCGCATCTGCTCGCCCAGGACGCGATCTACGTCGGCGGCGGATCGATGCGGAACATGCTCGCTGTCTGGCGTGAGCACGGCGTCGCCGACGCGGCACGCCGCGCGTGGGAGGCCGGTGTCGTCCTGGCCGGCCTCAGTGCCGGTGCGATGTGCTGGTTTGAAGGCGGGATCACGATGAGCGCCGGCGCCCCCGAGGCCGCATCCGGCCTCGGCCTGCTTCCGGGGAGCATGTCGGTGCATCTCGATGGGGAGCCAGAGCGCCTGCCCGCGTATCGGGCGGCCGTGGCCACCGGCTTGCTGCCGGCGGGATACGCGGTCGACGACTGCGCGGCGCTCCTGTTCGCCGGAACCGAGCTCGAACGGTGTGTCGCCTCCCGCCCGGGTGCGCGCGCGCTGCGTGTCGCCCCTGACGGCGACGGCGGCACCACGCTGGTCGAGCTGCCGGTCGAGCTGCTACCGGGCCCGCCGAGTCACGGCGAGTCCGACGGGGTCTCCGAGCTCAGGGCGCTGCGCCTCGGCCGTCACCGCTGGGATTGACAGGCGCTGCTGTGGCCTGCCGCCGCCGCAGCACGATCAGCGCCGAGGCGACGATGATCCCCGCGGCCGCCAGCCCGGCGACGATCGGGAGTGTCGAGCTGCCGCCGCTCTGCCCGGCGGCACCCGGCGCGCCGGGCACGGGACCGAGCGGGTGTCCAGCTGCGGCCGAGATCCTCGCGACGGCGGCGATCGCCGCCTCAGCGAGGTCGCCGCTCGTCTTTCCGGCCGGCTTGGCGAGCCGCGACACGGCAGCCGAACCCGCGCCGGTCAGGCCCTGGACGCCGTAACCGGTCGACATCACCACGAGCAGCGGCTGCTTGGTGCGGAAGCTGATCTCCTGGTCGAGGAAGTCGGCGTACTTCTGCGGCTTGCCGAACAGGTCGGGGATCACGCCGAGGTCGATCGGCGATGCGATCAGCGCCACCTTGATCGGGTACTTGTTCTTGAGCGCGGCCGCGGTTTCGGCGTTGAGCGTTTTCTGGATCGTGCTCGGCACCGCCGGCGCATACGGGTAGAAGACATTCTCGCCGAGCAGCACGTCGCTCGCGGGATCGCCGTCTCCGAGGGCCCCGGCGGGAGTGAGCGCGAGCACCAGGAGCAGCGCGACGAGCGGCGTGAGCGCTCTGAGCGGTGTCGCCATCCGGCTACAGGTTAGTCGCGGATCTCAGAGCCCTGGCGGGAATCGGTATGCCGGATGGGGGAGCACGGCGCCCTCGATCTCGAGCACGATCTCGGCATGGCGGCGCAGCGGGATCGTGGCCGGCGGTCCAGTCCACCGGCGGCCGCCGACGTAGGCCGAGACGCCCCCACGAAACGAGGCCAGCGCGTGGCCGCTGAGCGGCTGGCCCCAGATTGCGAACAGCTCGCCGAGCGAAGGAACACGGCCGCGCTGCACGACGACGACGCCGGTCGGCTCAGTCGTGCGCAGCGGATAGACACACCGGCCGCCGAGCACGTACACGCCGCGCCGCCGCTGCGGGGGTGCGACGCCGATGCCCGACGGCACCGGCACCACCAGCCGGTGGGCATAGAGCTCGAGATGCACCCCGTAGGACGCGTCGGCCGCGCGCGTGCACCTGAGCCCTCCAACCGGTTCCGCGCGCACGACCGCGGCAGACAGCGGGGCCGGCCGAAACCCGGCGCCGCGGCCGATTTTCGCCGGACGCTCGTCGGCCGGCAGCCGGAGCGGACCCGTGCCGGGGCTCGTCTCGCCGGCGCGTGCCCCACCGCACGCGGCGAGCGCGAGCGCTGCCGCAATCCCGGCGATCAGGCGCATTCGCCCAACTGTAGGTACGGGACCGGGAGCGGACTATGCTCCGCCGCACCGTGGCCAGGCAGAACTCCAAGCAACGGTCGCGCAAGCGGCGCAAGCCCGGGGCGACGCCTCGAGCCGTTCCCTCGGCTCGCCGCGAGGTGAGCGCCGAGCGCGGTGCGGTGACCGCGCGGGAGCTCCGGCGCTCGCAGCCGCGCGGGACACGCGGCGAGCGCCCCGAAGGCCCGTTCGGCGGGTTTCCGGCTTCGGAGATCGCCATCTTCGCCGGCCTGATCGCCCTCGTGATCGGCCTGGTCGAGGGAGCACAGCTGCCGCTGATCGTCGGCTCGATCGTGTGCGCGCTCGGCGTCGTGGAGGTGACCGCGCGGGAGCACTTCGCCGGCTACCGCTCGCACACGGTGTTGCTGGCGGCGATCCCGGCGATCGCGCTCGAGGCCGCCCTTGTGCTCGTCTTCGGCGAGCCGCGCCCGCGGGCGCTGTTGTTGCTGGTCGTGGTCCCGGTCTTCGGCGTGCTGTTCTTCGTCTTCAAGCGTCGCTTCGAGTCGGCGCGGCAGGCGCGCGTCGCCCGGCCCCCGATGGCGTAGCCGCCGGACGCCCGGCGCCGGCCTCGGAAGGCGCCGGTCGCTGGTGGTCGCTCTCGGCGTGCACCGCGGGCAGATGGAGAGTGAACAGCGCGCCACCGCCCGGCGCGTTGGCGGCGCCGGCGCTGCCGCCGTGCTGCTCTGCGACCTGGCGGACGATCGCGAGACCGAGCCCGCTGCCCTGATGCCGGCGCGAGTTCGTGCCGCGGAAGAAGCGGTCGAAGACGTATGGAAGATCCTCGTCGGCGATGCCCTGGCCGTGGTCGCGGACCTGGATACCGCCGGCGTCGACCGTGACCTCGACCAGTCCCCCGGGATCGGAGTGGCGCGCCGCGTTGTCGAGCAGGTTGTTGACCGCCCGGCCGAGTCGCTCGCCGATGCCGTCGACTGACACCGGCTCGAGCGTGGACGCGAAGTGGATGTCGGGAGAGTTGCGCTGGGCGCGAGCCACGGACTCCTCGACTACGCGGTCGAGCCGCACGTCCTCCACCGACTCGGCCGGTTCGTCGCCGCGAGCGAGCTCGATCAGGTCGCCGACCAGCGCGCTCAGCTCCTCGCTCTGCTCGACGACATCGGCCAGCAGGCGCCTGCGGTCCTCGTCCTCGAGCTCGCCGCCGGCCAAAAGCACCTCGATGTTCGTCCGCAGGCTGGTAACCGGCGTGCGCAGCTCGTGCGAGGCGTCGGCGACCAGCTGGCGCTGGGCGCGAACCGATTCGTCCAGCGCCGAGCGCGAGCTCTCGAGCCGGTCGAGCATCGAGTTGAAGCGCGTCGCCAGCTGTCCGACCTCGTCGTCCGCCCGGACCCGGATCCGGCCGGTCAGATCCTCGGTCTCGCCGATGTGCTGGGCGGCCTGGGCGACCTCGCCAAGGGGGGCGAGCACGCGGCGCGCGGCCAGGCGGCCGAGGCCGGCGGCGAGCGCGATCCCGCCCGCGCACAGCAGGAGCAGGATCAGTCGCAGGTGGGAGAGGATGTTGTCGACCTGCATCAGGGGACGCGCGAGCTGGATCGCCACCGGGACCGGGCTGGTGTCCGGGCCTGAGGAGGCCAGGCTGCGGAACGTATAGATCCGCAGGTGAGTGCCGCCGACGGTCGCGTCCTCGAACGAGCTACTGGGCCGCCCGGTTGCGACGCCGCGATCGGTGCTGTCGACGGGGAGCGGCTGACCGCCGCGGGTCTGGAGCACGGCGCCGCCGGTGGAGACGATCTGCGAGTAAGGGGCGCGGCCGCCGGCGTTGGGCGGCGGGCCCGGGAACTGGCCGCCGTCGAGCGCGAAGTTGCCCTCGTGCTGGACGAGGACAGCTTGGGCCTTGAGCGTGTCGTCGACCTGCCCGCGCAGCTGCCCGCGCTCGACGAGGTAGACGATCACCGCGGCGAGCAGGATCGCGATGCCGACCGATGCCCCGGCGATCAGCGTCAGTCTCTTTCGCAGCGACATCGCGCGCGTCCCGATCAGTCCCGCAGGACGTACCCGACGCCCCTGACGGTGTGAAGCAGGCGAGGCTCTCCGCCGGCCTCGGTCTTCCGCCGCAGGTAGCCCATGTACACGCCGAGCGCGTTGGAGGTCGGGCCGAAGTCGTATCCCCAGACGTTCTCGAAGATTGTCGAACGGGTCAGGACCTGGCGCGGATGGCGCAGGAACAGCTCGAGCAGGAGGAACTCGGTCCGCGAGAGCTCGACCAGCCGCTCGCCGCGCCGGACCTCGTGGGCGACCGGGTCGAGCTCGAGGTCGGCGTAGCGCAGCACTTCCGCGTCCGGCGCATCACCGGAACGGCGCAGCAGCGCTCGCAGGCGAGCCTGCAGCTCGCGCAGCGCGAAAGGCTTGACGAGGTAGTCGTCAGCGCCGGCGTCGAGTCCGACGACCCGGTCGTCGATCGCGTCTCTGGCCGTGAGCAGGAGAATCGGGGTCCGGTCGCCCGCGGTCCGCATCCGGCGGCAGACCTCGAGCCCGTCGAGACGCGGCATCAGCACGTCGAGGATCACCGCATCGACCGGAGCGCTGGAGAGCACGTCGAGAGCCTCCTCACCGTCACCGGCCAGCTTGACCTCGTGGTTCTCGAGCTTGAGCGCGCGCTCGAGCGCCCGCCTGACGGCGGGCTCGTCATCGACAACCAGTACACGGGCCACGCTGAAATCATTGCGCTTGCGCGTAAAAGTTCCTGAAGAACCCCGTCTCAGGCGACGAAGCGCACGCCGACGTCTTCGGCCATCATCAGACTCGGTGCCGCCCGACAAGCTCCGCAGCTACCGCTCCAAGCGGGATTTCGCCGCCACCGCCGAGCCCGCCGGCGGCGCCCGCGAGGCCGCCGGTGGCGCCTGCGAGACCGCGGAAGCCGGCAACGCCGGGGAGGCGGCCGAAGCACCGCGCTTCGTCGTCCAGGAGCACCACGCGACGCGCCTTCACTGGGACCTCAGGCTCGAGCACGACGGGGTGCTGGCATCGTGGGCGGTTCCCAACGGAATCCCGCCCGATCCGAAGGAGAACCGGCTCGCCGTCCACACCGAGGACCATCCGCTGGAGTACCTCGATTTCGCTGGGGAGATTCCGGCCGGGGAGTACGGCGCCGGGACGATGCAGATCTGGGACAGCGGTACCTACGAGTTGCACAAATGGGAGGAGCGCAAGGTCGAAGTCACGTTCCACGGCGAGCGGCTGAGGGGTCGTTACGGCATGTTCCCGATCGGTCGGGGGAGCGAGGCCAACGACTGGATGATCCACCGAATGGAGCCGCCGTCGGACCCCGAGCGGGTTCCGATGCCCGAGCATGTCCTGCCCGCGCTGGCGATCGCCGGCGAGCTCCCGCGCTCGGAGCGCGAGTGGAGCTTCGAGGTCAAGTGGGACGGGATCCGCGCGATCGCCTACGCGCAACCGGGGCGGCTGCGGCTCGAGAGCCGCAATCTCCGCGAGATAACGGATGGCTATCCGGAGCTGCGCGGGCTGATCGGCCAGCTCGGAATGCGCGAGGCGGTGCTCGACGGCGAGATCGTGGCCTTCGACGAGTCGGGCAGTCCGAGCTTCGAGCGCCTCCAGAGCCGAATGAACGTCACCTCGCCCAGCGCGGTGCGCAGGCTCGCTGCGAGCACGCCGGTGGTCTACGCGATCTTCGACATCATCTACCTCGAGGGACGTTCGCTGGCAACGCTGCCCTACGAAGCCCGGCGAGAGGCGCTCGAGTCGCTCGAGCTCGGCGGGCCGGCTTGGCGCGTCCCCGCGGCTCACCCGGGCGCGGGGTCTGCGCTGCTCCAGGCCACCAGGGCACAGGGCCTCGAGGGGATCGTCGCCAAGCGGCTCGATTCGCACTACGAGCCGGGACGTCGGACGACGGCCTGGGTGAAGATCAAGCACACGCTCCGCCAGGAGCTCGTGATCTGTGGCTGGCTGCCGGGTGAGGGACGGCGCACCGACCGGATCGGAGCGTTGCTGATGGGCGTCTACGAATCGAGCGGCGAGCTCCGTTACGCCGGACGCGTGGGGACCGGGTTCACCGACCGGACGCTCGCCGACCTGGCCGAGCGTCTCGCGCCGCTGCGACGCGAGAAGAGCCCGTTCGACGTGGCGCCCAAGCTGCCGCGCAACGCCGAGTTCGTGGAGCCAGGGCTCGTGGCCGAGATCGAATTCAGGCAATGGACCTCGGACGGGGTGATGCGGGCGCCTTCCTACAAGGGGCTCCGGGAGGACAAGACCCCGGTGGAGGTCGTGCGCGAGGCGCCGATCGAGGAGCGGGCAGCCGAGTTGAATCGGACGCAGGTGCAACCCGCGTCTCCGGAGGCTCTGTTCGACGAGGTGCAGCGGCTCCCCGACGGAGCGCTGTCGGTGCTGACCGATGGGCGCCGGCTGAAGATCACCAACTGGGACAAGGTCCTCTATCCCAAGGTCGGGTTCACCAAGGGCGATTTGATCGCCTATTGCGCCCGCGTCGCCGACGCCGTGCTCCCGCACCTGAGAGACCGCCCGCTGACCCTGAAGCGTTACCCAAACGGCGTCGAGGCGCAGTACTTCTACGAGAAGAACTCACCCACGCACCGCCCCGAGTGGGTTCAGACCACGCGCGTCGGCGGGATCGACTACACGCTGGCCCAGGACCGCCCGACGCTGATCTGGCTGGCCAACCTCGCCGACATCGAGCTTCACACCTCACTGTCTCTCGCCGGCGCGCCCGAGCGCCCGACGATGCTCGTGTTCGATCTCGACCCCGGCGCTCCGGCCGCGATCGTCGAATGCTCGGAGGTCGCGCTCGTCCTGCGTGGGCTGTTCGAGCAGCTCGGCCTCACGAGCGTGGTCAAGACCTCCGGGTCGAAGGGGATGCAGGTGTACGTTCCGCTCGACGGGCGCTCAACGTACGACGACACGAAGCCGTTCGCGCGGCGGATCGCCGAGCTGCTCGAGCAGCGGATGCCGGAGTTCGTCGTATCGCGCATGACCAAGCGTCTGCGCCCCGGCAAGGTGCTCGTCGACTGGAGCCAGAACGACGCTCACAAGACGACCGTGACCGTCTATTCGGCGCGGGCGCGCGAGCGTCCGACAGTCTCGACCCCCGTGTCGTGGGACGAGGTCGAGCGCTGCCGGGCCCAGGCCGATCCGGAGCTGCTCGTGTTCGAGACCGGTGACGTCCTTCGGCGCGTCGCTGAGCAGGGAGATCTGTTCGCCGAGCTGCTGAGCGCAAAGCAGTCGCTGCCACGGCTCTGAGATGGCCTAACGTGCCTCGAACAACCGTCATAGGATGATGGGCGCCATGGACCCGATCACGATGCGAAACCGGCTCCTGGTCGCGACCGGGATGTGGAAGGAGGCCACCGGCGAGCCGCTGCCCCGTCTCGAGCCTGGGGACCCGGCGGACCAGCTGCGGAGCTTCGAGCTGCAGCTCGTCGATCGCCTGTGGCAGAGCGCCAACAGCGAGAACGCTCGCGAGATCGCCGATCGCACCTGGGATTTGGTCCACGATCGCGCCGACGACGATCCGGTCAAGCGCCGCGTGGTCGAATGCCATGAGGCGCTCGCGCGGATGACTCGCCTCGGCGATTGACGCTCGGGGCGAGCGTGCGCCATCAGCGCCACTACACGCTCGAGCAGGCCAACGCGGTCCGCGGCTGGGTGGCGGATCGAGTCAACCGGATCCGCTCCGCCCACGCCCGGCTCGTGGCGCTGGGCGATCAGGCCACCGAGGCGCTCGCCCGGCTCGACCCTCGCTCCGGGGGCTCGTATCCCGGACGCGCGGTGGCGCTCTCGCTGGTCGAGCTCAGCCGCGCGGTCGCCGAGCTCGAGGCGGTCGACATCGTCCTGCGCGACGTCGACCGCGGTCTGATCGACTTCCCGGCAGTCCGCGGTGGCGCGGAGGTCTACCTCTGCTGGCTGCTCGACGAGGACGAGATCGGCTATTGGCACGAGCCCGACGCGGGGTTCCCCGGACGTCGTCCGCTCTGAGCAACCGGGCCGTCTAGCGTCGGGACACTAGGGCACGACCGGGGTGGCGCTCTCGTCGACGGCCTTGGGATTGCGTGCGAGGCCGGCGGCCGCGTACGCATCGGCCTCGTCGAGCGTCTCGTTCTCGAGCAGCGCGGCGACGAGCGAGTCGAGGTTTGCGCGATGGGCGGCCAGCAGCTCGGTCGTCTCGGCGTGAGCGGTCTCGACGATCCGCCGCACCTCCTCGTCGACCAGGCGCTGTGTCTCGGCGGAGGTCTCCGAGGCTCCGGGCAGCAGCGGATTCATCCCCTCGGCCGGGAGCACGGCGATCATCCCGATCGCGGGGCTCATCCCCCAACGACCGACCATGTACCGGGCGATCCGGGTCAGCTGCTGGATATCGGACTCGGCGCCGGTCGTCATGTCGCCCAGCACGAGCTCCTCGGCGACCCTTCCGCCGAGCGCGACCTTGATCTGGGCGAGCAGGTAACGCTCGTCGAGGTTGAAGCGATCGACGTCGGGGGCGGAGAACGTCACGCCGAGCGCCATGCCGCGAGGGATGATCGATACTTTCCGCACCGGATCTGCGCCGGGGGTGAGCATGCCCACGATCGCGTGACCCGACTCGTGAGTTGCCGTGCGGCGGCGGTCGTCCTCGGTGAGCATCACCTTGCGTGCGGCGCCGAGCACGATCCGCTCCTGCGCGTCGGTGAAGTCCTCGCGGTTCACCTTCTCGTGGCCCCGGCGGGCGGCGAGCAGCGCTGCCTCGTTGGCCAGGTTGGCGAGGTCGGCGCCGACCATCCCCGGGGTTGCGGCAGCGAGTGTCCCGAGGTCTACGTCCGGAGCCAGCGGCAGCGAGCGTGTGTGCACTCGGAGGATCGCCTCGCGCCCGGTGCGATCCGGCGGTGAGACGGCGACCCGGCGATCGAACCGGCCAGGGCGCAGCAGGGCGTGGTCGAGCACCTCGGGACGGTTGGTCGCACCGAGCACGATCACGCTCGTGCGCGGATCGAAGCCGTCCATCTCGGTCAGGATCTGGTTGAGCGTCTGCTCGCGCTCGTCGTGCCCTCCCGACAGGTTGGGGCCGCCGCCGGCACGCGAGCGGCCAATCGCATCGAGCTCGTCGATGAAGATGATCGATGGGGCTGCCGCCTTGGCCTGCACGAACAGGTCTCGCACCCGCGAGGCGCCGACGCCGACGATCATCTCGACGAACTCCGACGCCGACATCTGGAAGAACGGGACGCCGGCCTCGCCCGCGACCGCGCGCGCGAGCAGCGTCTTACCGGTTCCCGGGGATCCGCTGAGCAGCACTCCGCGTGGGATCCGAGCCCCGAGGCGCAGGTACTTGTCCGGGTTCTTGAGGAAGTCGACGATCTCGGTCAACTCCTCCTTGGCCTCGTCGATCCCCGCCACGTCGGCGAACGTCACCGGCTGCTCGGAGGCCTCCACGCGGCGCGCGCGAGAGCGGCCGAACGACATCAGGCCCCCGGCGCCGCCGGCGGCGGCCCGACGCCCGATGAACACGAACAGCAGCACGATCAGGATCACCGGGCCGAACCCGAATATCAGGCTCTCGAGGAACGACGGGCCGGAGTTGGGCGACTTCGCGTCGATCACGACGTTCTCGCTCTCGAGCAGGCTCGAGAGCTGCTGGTTGTTGGCGAACGACGGCACCTGGGTGGCGAAGTTGGTCGACGACCGCGCCGACGGATCGCTGGCCGGGTACTTGACCGCCTTCTTGAACGTGCCCTGAATCGCGTCGCCGGTCGAGGCGATCTGAGAGACGTTGCCGGCCTTCACCTGGGCCAGGAAGGTCGGCGAATACGGGACTCGAATCGGCGCGCTCGGCTGCAGCGCCTGTGAGGAGATCCAGAAGTTGAGCACCAGTCCGACGAGGACCAGGCCGATGATCCAGCGCGAGCGCGTGGACTGCGGCGGCCGCGGGGAGGCGGGACTGTTGCCGCGACCGTCGGGCCCCGGGGTCACCCTCCACCCTCGGAGGCCTGGAGGGCGCTGCCCACCCTGTCCCGCGGGCGGGCTGGCGCCACCTCGCGGCGGGGCCGGGCGGCGAACGGGAGGGTCAGCCATCGGCAGATTGTGGCAAGCCGGGATCGGCCGTAGGCGAAAGCTGCCGAAATCGGGCGGTCAGTCCGCCTCGAGGCGCGTGCGAAACGAGTCGGCGCCCTCGACCGTGGCGCCTCGGGCACGGGCGCGATCGGCCAGCCAGCGATCGGAGGTGACGACCCTCACCTGCGACTCGGCGGGCTCGCTCTGCAGCCGCCGCATGATCTCGTCGTCGGCCGCGTCCCGGCGTGGTCGCGGTGCGTGGGCGACCTCGATCACGCTCGAGCGGATCGGTGGAGAGGGCTTCCGCTCGAACACGACCACGACATCGTCCCCCTCCCTGACCACCCACCGCTCGAGCAGATCGACGAGCCGCAGCATCGCCGCGTCGCGGTCGCGCCACCACCCGTCGGGCCGGGTTCCGATCACGTTCATGCCGTCCACGAGCCAGCGCATCGACCGAGCGTAGAGAGGCGTCAATCCTCGGCGCTCGGGCGCCGGCGTCGCTGCTTTCGCTGCGCGTGCCGGCGCTTGGCATCGAGCCGGCGCCTGACCGAGGCGCGGGTGGGATTGCTCGCGCGGCGCGGGCGCTGCACGGCGAGCGCGCCCGAGAGGCGGCGGGCGAGGCGCTCGAGGGCCAGCTCGCGGTTCTGCGCCTGGCTGCGGGTGTCCTGTGCCACCGCCACCACGCGCGGACCCAGGCGGGAGACGATCCGGCGCTTCTGGGCCTCGGTCAGCGTGTTCGACGCGGCGACGTCGAACACGGCCTCGATCCGTGAAGCGGTCACGTTGGCGTGCTGACCGCCGGGTCCTCCAGAGCGGGATGCGCGGACGATCACCTCGCGCAGAGGGATCGCCGTGTCACGAGAGATCGGCATCGGATCGTCCATCGAGCGACAAGGATGACGTGTGACCGTCACGTAAACCGCGTGCACTGGATTGGCTTGTGTTCCGCCGTCCGTGCTACCTTCTCGCGCGAAAGGCCATCCGGCAGAGTCCGGATGGCGGCAAACGCAGGTGCAGGCCTCGGGGTATTGCGTAAAGACAGCCTCCGCGGTGGCAGCACTTCAAGCTACGGAGGAGGACTCCGCATGCCGACGGGAACCGTCAAGTGGTTCAGCGACGAGAAGGGTTTTGGCTTCATCACCCCGGATGAGGGCAGCCGCGATCTCTTCGTGCATCACTCGAGCATCCAGTCAGATGGCTACAGGTCACTCGCGGAGGGCGCCAAGGTGTCCTACGAGGAAGAGGCCGGCCCCAAGGGGCCCAAGGCCATCAACGTCCAGAAGATCTAGCCGACAGCCGGGAAAGCGCGCGGGCTCGCATTACGGGCCCGCCGCGACCCCGATCGTGCCCGCGGCCGTGCCAGGCCGCGGCGATGGCGAGTTCCCAGGATCGCCGTTCTGATGGCCGACTGGGTCACGATCTCGTCGCTGGCCACGGCGGGCGGAACGCTCGTCCTCGCGGTCGCCACGTTCAGCTCGGTCAAGTCGTCCAACCGCTCGGCCCGACTGGCCGAGCGCTCGCTGCTGGCCGGCGTGCAACCGCTGCTGATCCCATCGAGCGACGACGATCCACCCGAGCGCGTCCGCTTCGGCGACGAGCACGTGCTGGTGGTGGCCGGCCACGGCGGGGCGCTCGAGCTCGCGGACGACAACCTCTACATGGCGATCGCGCTGCGCAACGGAGGCTCCGGACTGGCGGTGATCCACGGCTGGCGCGTCCAGCTAGAGCGCGACACTCGGCTCGAGCAGCCCGAGCCGGAGGCGTTCCGTCGCCAATCGCGCGACCTGTATATCCCGGCGGGCTACAACGGCTTCTGGCAGGGCGCGATCCGCGATCGCGAGGATCCCGACTACGCCGCGCTCCGCACCGCGGCCGCGAACCGGCAGCAGATATGGGTCGACCTGATGTACGGCGACCACGAGGGCGGCCAGCGGACGATCGCGCGCTTCTCGATCTCGCCGTGGGAAGACGTCGAAGGTGAGCGATCCGACGTGATCAGGTACTGGAACGTCGACCGCGACGATCCGCGGGAGCGCTGATCACCCGTCGCTCTCGGAGACGCCCTCGTGCTCGGGGGCGCCCTCCTGCTCCGAGGCGTCGTCCTCGTGCTCCGTGGCCTCGCGCTCGGGCGAGTCGCCTCCGACGGCGCCCGGGACGCCCTCGTCGCGTTGCTTGGCCCGCCAATCCGAGCGGACGTCCTCGATCTCGTCGCCGAGCTTCTTCGATTCGCGCTCGAGCTGTTTCGATTCGCGCTCGAGCGGCGCGGACTCGCGGTCGACCACGTCGTCGAGGTTGTCCTTGTCGTCTGCTGCCATAGGGTTAAGACTCACCAATGCTGCGGCGCTCCAAACGTTCTGATCCGAATGCCCGCGTACAATGAATAAGCAACCAGGGCAGAAGTAAGCAGTCAGTCACGCACGCGCACACGGAAAGACGGAGATGACCAAGGTAGTAGAGGAGCGCGAGCGCGTGATCATCCGGTTCGCCGGAGACTCGGGCGACGGCATGCAGCTCGCGGGCAGCCGGTTCACGGACGCGACGGCGATGATCGGAAACGATCTCGCGACGCTGCCCAACTTTCCCGCCGAGATCCGCGCGCCGGCCGGGACGCTCGCGGGTGTGTCGGCGTTCCAGATCCACTTCGCCTCTCGCGACATACTCACGCCCGGCGACGCCCCGAATGTGCTCGTGGCGATGAACCCGGCGGCGCTGAAGGTCAACGCTTCCGAGCTCGGCCGCGGCGCGACGATCATCGTCAACGAGGACGCGTTCACCAAGCGCAACCTCGAGAAGGCGGGCTACGAGGCCAATCCGCTGGAGGACGGCTCACTCGCGGGCCACCGCGTCCACCGGATTCCGATGAGCACCCTGACCACCCGCGCGGTGGAGGCGATCGAGGGCGTGAGCACGCGGGACGCCAGCCGGGCCAAGAACCTGTTCGCGCTCGGCGTCCTGTCCTGGCTCTATGGACGTCCAACCGACGTGACGACGCGGTGGATCGAGCGGAAGTTCGCCCGCAAGCCGGCGATCGCTCAGGCCAACGCCGCGGCATTCAATGCCGGCTGGTCGTTCGGGGAGACGACCGAGCTGCTGGACGTGCAGTACAAGGTCAACCCGGCGACCGACGTAGCGCCGGGGACGTATCGAAACGTGAACGGCACGACCGCACTCGCGCTCGGCCTGATCGCGGCCAGCGTCCGCAGCGAGCTGCCGCTGGTGCTGGCGAGCTATCCGATCACGCCGGCCTCGGAGCTGCTGCACGAGCTCTCGCGCCACGCGAAGATCGGGGTCGCGACGATCCAGGCCGAGGACGAGATCGCCGCCGCCGGTATGGCGCTTGGCGCCGCATTCGGGGGGCGCCTCGGCGTGACTGCGACGAGCGGTCCGGGCATGGACCTGAAGGCGGAGACGATCGGGCTCGCTGTCGCGCTCGAATTGCCGATGATCGTGGTCGACGTGCAGCGCGCCGGTCCCTCTACGGGCATGCCGACCAAGACCGAGCAGTCGGACCTGCTGATGGCGCTCTACGGCCGCCACGGCGAGTCGCCGCTACCGGTCATCGCGCCCAGCACGGCCGGCGGCTGCTTCGACGCCGCGTTCGAGGCCGCCCGGATTGCGATTCGGTACCGGACGCCGGTGATCGTGCTCTCGGACACCTACCTCGCGTCCTCATCGGAGCCGTGGCGGGTGCCGGCCGCGGCGGATCTGCCGCCGATCGACCCGGAATTCGCGACCGACCCCGGGGGCTCGGAATTCCTCCCGTACACGCGCGACGAGCGGCTCGCGCGCCCTTGGGCGGTCCCCGGGACACCCGGCCTCCAACACCGCATCGGCGGGCTCGAGAAGGCGCACGAGACCGGCAACATCTCCTACGACGGCGACAACCATGCGCAGATGACCGAACTCCGCGCGGCGAAGATCGCCGGGATCGCCGGCGAGATCCCGCCGCTGGCGGTCGACTCCGAGCCCGGAGCCAACCTGCTCGTGCTCGGCTGGGGCTCGACCGAGGGCGCGATCAGGGCCGGCGTCCGGCGCGTGCGGCTGGACGGCCACAAGGTCGCCTGTGCCCAGCTCCACCACCTGAACCCGCTGCCGGCCAATACCGGCGACGTGCTCCGCTCGTTCGAGCGCGTGCTGGTGCCGGAGCTCAATTGCGGCCAGCTCGCGCAGGTGCTGCGGGCGAAGTTCCTGATCGACGTCGAGTCCTACTCCAAGGTCGAGGGCAGGCCATTATTTACGGCCGACATCGAACGCGAGATCGTGGAGCGCCAATGAGCATCACGGAGCTCGAAGCCGGCGGCGAGCCGGGGCTGGGCAAAGCCGACTTCCAGTCCGACCAGGAGACGCGGTGGTGCCCCGGATGCGGCGACTACGCCGTGCTCTCGGCCGTGCAGCAGTTCATGCCTGAGCTCGGGATCCCGCCGGAGCGGATCGTGTTCATCACCGGGATCGGCTGCGCCGGACGCTTCTCCTACTACATGAACACCTACGGCATGCACGGGATCCACGGACGCGCACCGGCCCTCGCCACCGGGCTCGCGACGGCGCGCGAGGATCTCTCGATCTGGGTCGTGACCGGAGACGGCGACTCGCTCTCGATCGGCGGTAATCACCTGATCCACGCCCTGCGCCGGAACGTGCCGGTCAAGATCCTGCTGTTCAACAACCAGATCTACGGCCTCACCAAGGGTCAGGCCTCCCCGACATCGGAGGTCGGCAAGATCACCAAGTCGACCCCGTTCGGCGTCGCCGATCACCCGTTCAACCCGGTCGCGCTGGCTCTGGGCGCCGAGGCCACGTTCGTCGCGCGCACGATCGATCGCGACCGCCAGCACCTGACCGAGGTGCTGCGGGCAGCGGCGAATCACGAGGGCGCGGCGCTGGTCGAGATCTACCAGAACTGCCCGGTGTTCAACGAGGGAGCCTTCTCCGCGCTCACCGACAAGGGCACCAAGGACGAGAATCAGATCCGGCTGCGCGCCGGGGCGCCCGTGCGCTTCGGCGCGCAGGACGAGCGCGGCGTGGCTCGGGGGCGCGACGGCAGCCTCGAGATAGTCGACGTGGCCCAGATCGACGAGTCGGAGCTGATCGTTCACGAACCCGGCCAAGCTGACCCGGGGGTGGCGTTCTCACTCGCGAAGCTCGCCGAGACCCCGACCGGCCCGACGCCGATCGGTATCTTCCGCCAGGTCGAGCGGCCCGTCTACGGACGCCACGCGGCGGCCGCCGAGCCGGCTACCGAGCAGCAGCTCACCGACCTGCTGCTCGGCGGCGACACCTGGACCATCGCCTGACACGCTGAGTCAGGAGTCGGCGACGTAGCCGGTCTCGGGCACGAGCGGCAGCCCCGCGGCATGCCACTCGAGCAGTCCCCCGGCCATGTTGTGGGCGTCGTAGCCGGCGTCGAGGAACGCCTGTGTGGCCATCGCCGAGCGCCCGCCTGAGCGGCAGTAGAAGACGACCGGTCGATCGCGGGCGATGGTCGCGGCCTCAGCGGGAAGGGTTTGGAGCTCGACCAGCCTCCCGCCGGCGATCCGGCCTGCCTCGTGCTCGTCCGGCGCGCGAACGTCGATCAGCTGGATCTCGTCCCGGGCGAGCAGCTCGGCCACCTGCGCGGGGGTGTAATCGGGGTCCATGAGTTGCAGGCTAGCGGCCGTCCGCGAGCCGCCCGCCCGGCGCGGCGTCCAGAAGCCGTCCAGGCCGATTCCCTCGATCGGTGCGCTTGGTGTCGCCTTTGTCGCCCAAGTCTCCATAAAACATGGTCATCGAGGCGGGGCGGGGCGGCAGCGGCCAGGGCGGTCGATAGCAGGAGTTCGTGCGCATTTTCAATCGAAGTCTCAGCTCGCGGTCTTTGAACCTGCGGTCGGTGCTCCTGGCCGCGCTCGTTCTCTGCGCTCTGAGTGCGTCGCCGGCGCTCGCGCGCTCCGGGAGCCTGGGCGGGCGCGTACTTCGAATGGGAATGCAGGGCGCGGATGTGGGGACGTTGCAGGCCGACCTGTCTCGCCTCGGCTTCCGGACTCCGGCCGATGGGGTGTTCGGGCCGGCCACCGAGCGCAACGTCGTGCGCTTCGAACGTCGGTACCGGCTGAGCGTCAACGGCCTCGTCGACGCCGCGTTCAAGCGCAGGCTCACGCAGCTGCTCACGCAGCGGCACGACCGTTCAAAGACGCCCGTGACGAGCGGTGCGGTACCGCTCGCCCCTCCGACCACGTCACCGGTTGGCTCGCCGTCGGGCTCACCCGCCGGACCCGGCTCGGGCTCAGTGCAGCTCGGCCAGCGTGTGCTGCAAAGCGGGATGACCGGCGCCGACGTGCGCGAGCTGCAGACCGACCTGACGATCGCGGGCTTTCCAACCGGCGTCGACGGTGGCTTCGGCCCACAGACGCAGAGCAGCGTGATCTCGTTCGAGCAGGCGCACGGGTTCACGCCGGACGGAATCGTCACCGCCGCGGTGGCAAAGCTGCTGCTCCGGACCGTCGCCTCGCTCGAGGCAGGGGGGAGCGTGGCAAAGGCCACGATCAACTCCGACGGAACCGCAGCCGCGCCGGCCGGCGCACCGGCAACGGTCAGAGCGGTGATCGCCGCCGCCAACCAGATCAGCTCCAAGCCGTACCGGTTCGCGGGCGGGCACCAGAGGTGGAACGACCGGGGCTACGACTGCTCCGGCGCGGTGAGCTACGCGCTGCACGGCGCCGGATTGCTCTCCTCGTCTAAGGACTCGACCGAGCTCGAGTCATACGGCAGCGCCGGACCCGGCCGCTGGATCACGATCTACGCCGACCGGGGCCACACCTGGATCGTCGTGGCCGGCCTGGCCTTTAACACCGCCCATTACGCCGCCGCGACCCCGAAGGGCTCTGGCCCCCGCTGGTTCACCGACCCGACGGCGAACCTGGCCGACGGCGGCCGCTACTTCGTCCGGCATCCCGCCGGGCTCTGAGCGTCTCGGGGGCACGCGTCGTGGCACGCGTCGTCCCCGGCACGCCCGGGATGCGCCGGTGGTCCCCGCACCCCGGGGACCTCCGAAACGCGGAAAATCGCCACCCGCGCCGGCGATTTTCCGCGTTTCGGCTGACCAGGATCGATTTCGCGGAAAATTGCCCGGGGGCGATGCGATTTTCCGCAATATGAAGGC
>DATCNP010000186.1:0-6407 GCA_036565205.1 Solirubrobacteraceae bacterium
GCGCGTGGCGCGTGGCGCGTGGCGCGCGGCGCCCGAAACGTGCACCACAGACCACACATCGGCCGCGAGCCAGGGGTGTGGTCTGTCGTACCCGGAATCCGCGCACTCTGGGCCCCACCCCCACATTCGAGCGAACGCGCGGTCTGAAACGCACGTTTTCTGGCCTCCCCACGCAGAGCTGGCGCCCGGGCATTGTGTCCAAGCGCTCCGCCCTCTGCCAGTCGGGAGATTCGGCTAAAGCGCCCGGGCTAACCCCGGGCGCTCAGCCGCCTGCCAGCTTTAAAGGTTTGCCGGGTGGCGCCGCATGAAGCCCGGCGCCGACTGCATCACCGGACGCCAGCGCGGGCCGGTTCCCGGGGGCGGGTTCGGATCTCCCTCGCGGGAGGTGTCGAACCGGACGCCGGCGATCTGGATGAATGCGTGGCCGGGGTTCGTGTAGACGGTGATCCATTGACCGAGGCCGCCGGAGCCCCAGCTCTCCATCTCGCCCGAGTCCTCCGAGACCTTCAGCAGTCCGGCCGCGTGCAACAGGTAGGAGACGGCACCGGAGCAGTCGTACGCGCTGTCCTTCCAGACGCCGTGACCACCGCCGACCCGGTAGGGCTTGTTCCGGATCTGGTTACCGGCCCAGATCGCGCGCTGCACCTGGATCGGAGCCAGGGACGGGGCGTAGGCGACGCCGCGGATGATCTTCGCGGTGACGCCGGGAACCGTCGGGTGAGCGGGCGTGCTCGGCGGGGTGGTGGGCATGCCGATTCCGGCTCCACCGCTAGCCTCACCATTGCCTCCTCCGGTCGCCCCGCCGCTGGTTCCACCGTTGTTCCCCGGAGAAGTGGGCGGCGGAGTCGTCCTACCCGCCGCCGATGCCTGTGAGGCTCCGACGAGGGCGAATGCCGCGAGACCCGGGATGAGTATGCGTGATAGGCGCAAGTAATTTCCTCTTTCGTCGGCCGGCGGGGTTAGCTGACGGGCTAGCGCTAAAAGAGCTCGCGCCTCTCGTGGATTCACCACGGGATTAGCCCCTAGGGGTCCTCTTGGGTCCCCCGCTCCGCGGTTTTCAATAGCCCGCGGATTAGGCGTTGCGGCAATATACACGGCAACCCGGAGACGGGCCACCACGACCTCGGTGGCCAGGGGCAACGGCACCGACAATCTTGACGCTCGCTACATTCCCGCGGGCGATGCGATCGCGCGCTTTGCCCATGGCCCTCTGGGCCTGCGTGCTGCTGGCAGGGTGCGGCGGTGGCACGCGACTACTGCAGCGGACCGCCTCGACGGCGACCGTCGAGCTGAGGACCCCGAACGCCGGGCAGAAGCTCGGCTTCCCGACCGTGGCGACCAAGAACACGACCCGCGTCGCCGGCGCCGATGCCGCAGCCGACGCCGCCGGAGTCGCGCTCGCCGTCTATCCGTCCGCGGCTCCCGGAACGCATCCTGGAGCGGTCACGATCGCACCGCTCAATGACTGGCAGGCCGCGATCGCCTCGGCTGTCCTGATGGCACGGCCGATCCGCGCGCCCGTGCTCCTGTCGGGCCCGTCTCTGCCTCGGGCGACCGCCGACGCGCTGGGTGTGCTTCAGCCCACGGGTTCCGGAAGTGCCGCCGGAGCGCAGGTGATCCGCGTCGGAGACGTCCCGAGACCGGGCGGCCTTCGCTCGGCTTCGATCGGCGGCTCCGGCCCGTTCGCGCTCGCCGCCGGAATCGACCGCTTCGTGAGCGCCGCCCAGGGAAAGGCCAGCGACAGTGTCGTCGTCGCCTCGGCTGACGATCCGGCCTTTGCGATGCCCGCGGCAGGCTGGGCCGCCGAGAGCGGCGATCCGGTCCTATTCGTCACCCACTCGACAGTGCCCTCGGCGACCAGGCAGGCGCTGCTCTCTCACCAGAAGCCCCGGATCTACGTACTCGGGCCCCCGAGCGTGATCGGCGACGGCGTGCTCGCCCAACTGCGCCGCTACGGCGCCGTGAAACGCATCGGAGGCGCGGATCCGTCGTCCAACTCGGTCGCCTTCGCCGAGTACCGCGACCCGCCGTGCCCATTCGGGCAGCCCTGTGCGGAGCTACCGGGAAGCTTCGGCTGGGCGATGCGAAGCCCAGGCCACGGATACGTCCTGATCAATTCCAACCGTCCGCTCGACGCGGCGGCCTCCGCCGCCCTGTCTGGCAGCGGCGACTACGGCCCGCAGTTGCTCACCGGGGATGCGTCTAGTCTCCCCAGTTCGGTGCTGAGCTTCTTCCTCAACTATGCGACCTCGGGCTTCGACCAGAAGGGCCCGACGGCCGCGTCCTACAACCACGGCTGGGTGATCGGCGACCAGAGCGCGATCTCGGTCGCGGTCCAGGCACAGCTGGATCGGGTGCTCGAAGTCGTCCCGGTGAGCTCCAAATGAGCCAGGCCGAGAATCCCGAGCGCATGCGCCAGAGCCACGAGGTCACAGTCGAGGATGTGCGCCAGCTGATGGGCGCTTCGACGCCGCACTTCGCGCTGCAGCTGCGCGAGCGGATCAGAGCCCTGATCCGCGGGCTCCCGCTGGATCATCCGGCTCGACTGGAGGGCGAGCGTGAAATCGTTCGGCTCGACCGGATCGCCTACGAGGGCGAGATCCGCGGGCATGCCGCCGAGCCCGGCCTGACGCCATTGCCGAGCCTCGGACACGACGCTCGCGAGGCCCTCTGAGAGCGCCGCCGCAGATCCGCGTGAGCGACGAGCACTACATCTCGATCATCGGCCTCGGCAGGGTCGGCCTGCCCCTGGCCCTGAGCTTCGCCGACCGCGGTATTCGGGTGCTCGGCGTCGACAACGACCCCGTGGTGCTCGACTCGATCCGCGGCGGACGGATGCCGTTCAACGAAGCCGGGACCCAGGAGCTGCTTGACCGGGTGATGGCCACCGGGCGCTTGCAGTTGTCCGATCGCGCCGCCGACGCCGCACGAGCCCAGGACATCGTGATCACGCTGGGGACACCCTCGTTCTCCCATATCGAGAGCGATCTGCGCCAGGTACGGGCCGCAGTCGACGACCTGCTCCCGCTGCTCCGGCCCGGACACGCGCTGATCCTGCGCTCGACGATCGCCCCGGGCACGACCGAGTTCGTCGCCGGGTACCTGGAGAAACGGCGCGGCCTGCGGGTGGGCGAGGACGTGTTCGTCGCCCACGCCCCAGAGCGCATCGCGGCGGGACGGTTCCTGGAGGAGATCACGAGCCTGCCTTGCATCATCGGCGGCGTCGGTGAGTCATCGACCGAGCGTGCCGCGAGCCTGTTCAGGGTCTTCGGCGCGCCGATCGTCAAGACGACGCCGGTGCACGCCGAGCTGGCCAAGATCTGGACCAACATCCTCCGCTACGCGACGTTCGCGCTCCCCAATCAGCTGATGATGGATTGTGAGAGCTACGGGGCGAGCGTCTTCGAGGTGATCGAGTTGATCAACCACGACTACCCCCGCGGCGGGATCGCGATGCCGGGCATGACGGCCGGAACCTGCCTGCGCAAGGACTTTGCCTTCTCCGAGGAGCGCTCACATGCTCCCGGGATGCTGCTCGCGGTCTCGCGCGTGAACGAGGGCGTGCCGCTGTTCCTGGTCGAGGGGATCAAGCGGCGGATCGGCAGCCTGGCTTCGCGCAAGGTGGCGGTCCTCGGACTGACGTTCAAGCGCGACACCGACGATGAGCGTGACTCGCTCTCACACAAGCTGATCCGGATGCTCGAACGCGAGCTCGCCGACGTCGCCGTGTGCGACCCCAATGCGCCGACTCCGACTCAGCCCCTGGCGGACGCGATCCTCGACGCCGACGTGGTGATCGTCGCCACTAACCACTCGGAGTTCGAGCGGCCCGAGGTCCTGCGACGGATCCGCGCGCAGGCCAGTGAGCAATGCCTGCTGGTCGATCCCTGGAACTGTTTCGGAACCGCCCAGGTCTTCCTCTACACGGCCGAGTCGGCCGCCCTGGCGGACGAGGCGCCCGACACCGAGTCGCCTCGGCAGGTGCTCGCGGCCGAGGCCGGCACGCACGCCGAGGACTCGACGCCGGTCGACGTCTCCAGCGACGCCAACATCCAGTGAGCCTCGTGCTCGTGACGGGAGGGATCGGGATGATCGGCTCCGCGGTGGTGAGGCGCCTGCTCCGCGACCCCGAGTTCGAGGTGCGCGTCTCCGACCACCGAGACGCTCCGGCGTGGATCCGTGAGGGCTGCGAGGTCCACACCGGCGACCTGCGCGACGCCGATGTGGCGCGGGCAGCGGTGGAACGCTGCACGCACGTGATCCATCTCGCAGCGATCGTCGGCGGGATCGCCAACTTCCACAAGCTCCCTTTCACGCTCACGGCGGTCAACAACGCGCTCAACGGCGCGGTCACGCAGGCGGCGGTGAACGCCGATGTGGAGCGTTTCGTCTACGTCTCCTCGTCGATGGTGTTCGAGCGAGCGACAGAGTTTCCGACCACCGAGGCCCACGTGGACAGTTGCCCTCCGCCGCGCTCGGCCTACGGGTTCTCCAAGCTTGCCGGCGAGGTCTGCACCCGCGCCGCCCATGACCAGCACGGCCTGCGCTACACGATCTGCCGACCATTCAACGCCTACGGTCCGGGCGAGCTGCCGGACCCCGGCGAGCCCGGCATCGCGCACGCCGTCCCCGACCTGATCGCGAAGGTGCTCGCGGGCCAGCGACCGCTGGAGATCTTCGGCTCGGGCGAGCAGACGCGGACCCTGACCCACGTCGACGACATCGCCGACGGAGTGGTCAGCGCGATGGCCTCGCCCGCCGCCGAGAACGACGATTTCAACATCTCGGCATCCCGGGAGCTGACCGTGGCCGAGATCGCGGCTCTGATCTGGCAGGCCTGCGGCGAGGACCCCGAGACGTTCGAGCTGCGGCACCTGCCGAGCTTCGAGGTCGACGTCCCGCGGCGCTGGCCCTCGGTGGAGAAGGCGCGCCTGCGCCTCGGCTGGGAGGCGCGCGTCGAGCTGGACGAGGGGATCGCCGAGACGGTGGCCTGGCTGCGCGAGGAGCGCTCGGCGGCGGCACAGCGGCGTTGCGGGAGTGGACTATGAGCGCGCCTCGCGCCTTGATCACAGGCATCACCGGGCAGGATGGTTCCTATCTAGCTGAGTTCCTGCTCGATCGCGGCTACGAGGTCTACGGTATGGTGCGCCGCTCATCGACCGAGAGGTTTGATCGGATCGAGCACATCAGGCACAGGATCGTGCTCGAGCAGGGGGACCTCCTCGACCACCGCTCGCTAGTCGATGCGCTACGTGCGGCCCGGCCAAGTGAGGTTTACAACCTCGCCGCAATGTCCTACGTCGCCGCGTCTTGGGTGCAGCCGACGTTGACCGCGGAGTTTTCGGGCGTGGGCGTGACCCGGCTTCTCGAAGCGATGCGCGAGGCGTGTCCCGAGGCACGCTTCTACCAGGCCTCCTCGTCAGAGATGTTTGGACGTGTCCGTGAGGTGCCCCAGACCGAGCTGACCCCGTTTTATCCCCGCTCGCCGTACGGGGCGGCCAAGGCCTATGGGCACTTCATCACGGTCAACTACCGGGAGTCGTATTCGCTTCACGCGGTCAGCGGGATCCTCTTCAACCACGAGTCCCCTCGCCGAGGACTCGAGTTCGTGACCCGCAAGATCACCTGGCATGCCGCGGCGATCAAGCTCGGCTTGGCCTCGGAGCTGCGTCTCGGTAATCTCGAGGCCGAGCGCGACTGGGGATTCGCGGGAGATTACGTGCGGGCCATGTGGCTTATGCTCCAACAGGATACGGCCGAGGACTTCGTCGTCGCTACCGGCGTCACCCACTCGGTCCGCGAGTGCGCCGAAGTCGCGTTCGATCACCTAGGGCTCGACCTGGACGCCCACGTCGTGATCGACCCGATGTTCCTACGGCCGGCCGAGGTCGAGCACCTGATTGGAGATGCCAGCAAGGCGCGCCGGGTGCTCGGGTGGGAGCCCGAGGTCGATTTCGAGTCGTTGATCCGGATGATGGTGGACGCCGACCTCGCACTGCTGAAGCGCTAGCGGGCTTGACCCAGGCTGCGCGAATCAGCGCACGCGGCGGCACAGCCGCGCTGACCGCCGTGAGCCGGTGCCCGTCACGCTGAAGCTGGCGCCGCGGGCCTCCAGCTCGGCGAACATCTGCCGCGGATCGATGCAGCGCTCCGGCGGGAGCACGCCCCGGGCGGCGATCATCCCCCGCCCGAGCAGGCGAACAGCGGCCGCGGCCGGCGTAGCGGTCGATATCACCGAGCCGCCCAGGCCAAAATGCGGGCGGGTGATCGACCGCACGACCGCGCTGCGCCCGCTGGCCGCGGTGACGATCGCCAGGTGCACCGAGACCGTCTGGGCCGACTGCGGCACAGCCTGAGCCGCGGCGTCGGCCAGCTCCTGGTCGGAAGCGCCGACCAGGCTCTCGAGC
>DATCNP010000187.1:0-8132 GCA_036565205.1 Solirubrobacteraceae bacterium
CGCCCGTGCCTGCGCCCGGTCGACGAAGTCCAGCCGCTTGATCGCCGCGCGGAACAGCCGCGCGACCAGTCGCAGCCGTGCGTTCTCCGAGCGCAGATCGAGCAGCCCCTGCTTGGCCTCGAGTCCGAAGTCCACGGTGCCGGCCATCTCGTATGCGCCCATCTCCTCGAGCGCTTGCGCCTCGGGCTCTTCGTCCGTCGCGCGCTGCACGAGGTCGGCGTAGGCCGCGCGGGCGTCGGCCAGGAGCTCGGGGTCGACCTCGTCCTGGCGGTCCTCGACGAATTCGATCACCCCCGCGGGGTAGGCCAGGTGGCCCTGGCGCTCGAGCACGCGGAACGGTCTCGTGCCACGGGCGATGAGATTTATCCGGCCGTCCTCCATCCGCTCGAGTACGCGGTCGATCTCGCACGCACAGCCGATCTCCCGCAGGCCGTCGTCGGCGAGCCAGACGATCCCGAACTCCTGCTCATGCTCCAGGCACTCGTTGATCATCGTCTTGTAGCGCTCCTCGAAGATGTGAAGCGGGATCAGCTCTCCTGGAAGCGCCACGAGTCCCAGCGGAAAGAGCGGGAAGTCGCTCGAGGGCATGTGCCAAGTCTAGGCCCGGGCACGAGCCCGGACGCGCCCTGAGGGCCGGCCGCCTAGAGTGCCGGACCTACGGCCTGCGCGCGGTCAGCAGCAGGTTGTAGAAGATCGCCGGCGGCAGCAGTGGCTCGAGCACCGCCTCGTCCAGGCGTTGGAGCAGCAGGTAGCCGCGGAACGCATATTGCCGCCAGAGCATCGGCACGTCGTCCGGCTCGGCGGTCGCCTCGAGCGCGCGGTTGAACCAACCGAACCAGTTGGCCACCAGCTCCTCGCCCCGCACCTTCACTTCGGTGAACCCCGCGCGCTTGGCATGGCGCGTCAGGTCTCCCGGGCCGAAGGCGTGGATGTCGACGAACCGCTCGAGACCGTGATCGACGCCCTCCGTGGACCCGGCCGCCGCCGGTGGCGCCGCCGCACTCGCCCGCAGCAGCGTGCGCCACACCGGGGCCACGCGGTGCGCGCCGCGCTTTGGGAACGACGCGATCCGGTCGCCGACGCGCGACGGCTCGCCGGCGAACACGATCCGCCCGCCAGGGCGCAGGACGCGGCGGAACTCGGCGAACGCCCGGCGGAGGTTGGGGAGATGGTGGAGCACGGCATGGCCGAGCACGAGATCAAAGCTCTGATCCGAGAACGGGAGCGACTCCGCGTCGGCCCGCGCGGCGCGCACGTTCAGCCCCAGCCGCGCGGCGTTGCTCCCGAGCGCGCTCACCATCCCCGGCGAGATGTCCGTGCAGGTGGCCTCCTGGACGACGCCGGTCTGGAGCAGGTTCAGCGAGAAGTAGCCGGTGCCGGCGCCGATCTCCAGTGAACGCTCGTAGCCGTCGTCGAGCTCGGGGCCGAGCAGCTTGCGCAGCTTCCCGAGCACCTGCTGCTGGCCGACCTCGCCGAAGTCGATGCCCCACTTCGAGTCGTAGCCGGCTGCGGCGACGTCGTGATAGCGCGTGTTTACGTCGCGGATCTCATCCGCCGTGCGCAGTGCCTCCATGGCGGGCGCCACATTACCGTCTTCGGGACGCCCGGCGGGGCCTCGCTTAGATGTGACTTGCGTTGTTTCCGAACAGCGACGCGATGCTGCCGCCAAGCAGCATCGCCGCGGCAATCACGACGATCGCGATCACCGCGATCAGGATCCCGTACTCGGCCAGGGTCTGGCCGGGTTCGGCCCTCAGACGGACGCAGAGAGACAGCAAGGAGTTCATATCTCGGGACATTTCGACCGTTTCGGCCTCGAGCATTAGCGGTGATGGACGCGAGGCCGGAGGTATGCATGCGTACCTGGGCCTTGTCCGTCTCGGGTCCTCCAAGCTAAATGATCACCGGGACGAGCGACGACGGCAGTGCGTGCGGCGACTCCGGTTGACGAAGGGTTCAGACCAGGTCCGGCGCGTGTTCGAGATCACCGGGACGGCGGACCATCTGCCGTTTCTGCCCGACTGATCGTCCGCGTTCGTGTCACAGGCGGCGTAAGCGGGTAGGTCTTAGAGGCCGATGTCGACGCAGCCCTCAGAGTTGCTGCGGCGCCGCCTCCCCTGTGATTCCTCGGCTCCGCGGCTCGCACGTCACGCCTTGCACCCGCTGGCGGCGATCGAGCCCGTCCGTGACGACGCGCTTCTGGTCGCCAGCGAGCTCGTAAGCAATGCCGTACGGCACTCGGGCTGCGCTCCGGCGGACGAGGTCGAGGTCGAGGTCGAACTGACTCCCGAAGGCGTCCTGATCGCCGTCACCGACCCGGGCCGGTCGGGCAGCGCCCCGGCGCCTCGGCCGGAGGGGGCCGTCCGGGGCGGGGGCCTCGGCTTGCGAATCGTCGAAGCCGTCGCCCGGCGCTGGGGAGCCGAGCGGCGAGAGGGCATGCGAGTCTGGGCTGAAATCGCCCTCGACGCGGAGCGCGCCGGTCGCGGTTAGCCGGGGCTGATCGAGAACGTGACCTTGGCGGCCGTATCTGCCGGGTTGAGAAACACGACTCGGGTCTCACCGCGAGCGTTTCGATAGCGACCCGTGCCACCGGTGATCGCTTCGCTGTGTACGCCGCTGTACAGCGCGTGATCCACCCGTGCGAGTCCCTGCGCCGTGATCTGCCCACCCTTGAGCGAGTACGTGACCAGGCATTGCAGCGTCCCCGGCGCGGGCGCCGGCCGTAGCAATCGGGTCGATGACTACCCTGTCCGGCGTGCCCGTCAGCGCCCACGTTCAGCGTGACCAGTCGCCGGGAGTTCCACCGCTGGCGCTGACCGGGGAGCGGACGCTCCCCGACGTCCCGGCCGAGAACTACTGGTACCGCCGTCACCTCGCCGTCTACGAGTGGATCGGCGCGCGGGTGGCGGGCAGGCGGGTGCTCGACATGGCCTGCGGCGAGGGCTACGGGTCGGAGGTGCTCTCGCGCTCGGCCGCAAGCGTGCTCGGCGTCGATGCGAACCCGGAGGCTTTCGAGCATGCGAGGCTGCGCTACACGCGCCAGAATCTGTCCTTCGAGCGAGGTCTCGTCGACGACCACGGCGAGCCGGGCGCCTACGACGCGATCGTCTTCCTTCAGACGATCGAGCACGTCCAGGACCCGGTCGCGGTGCTCGAGCACTTCCGCGCCCTCTCCGCCCCGGGCGCGACGGTCTATGTCTCGACACCGAATGTGCTCACGCTGGCGCCGGCGGGGGCGGAGAAGTCGGACAACCCCTGGCACGTCAGGGAGTACCGCGCTCACGAGTTCCGAGCGCTGTGCTCGTCGGTGTTCGCCGAGGTCGCGATGCTGGGGCTGTTCCACGCCCGCAAGCTCCGGATCCACGAGCTGGCGCTGGCGGCCGGCTGGGACGCGGTTCACGCCAGGCTGCGGATCACGAAGCCGTTCTACGATCGCTTCACGCCGGCGATCGCCTCGAGCGACTTCACGCTGCGGCCGGTGGGCCTCGACGGAGCGCTCGACTTCCTCGCCGTTTGCCGGTGAAGGCGGCCCAGTCCGCGGCGGCGAGGAGGCCAGTTCTCGCCGCCGCGATGGGTGGTGCGCCCCTAACGCGGGCTTTACCTCAGACCGCCGCCAGTCAAACCGCGATCGCGGTGGGATGATTTCGGCTGTGGCCAGCGAGACGAAGGTCATCGCGATTCTCGCCCCGACTTCCTCGAGGCTCGAACGTGACCTGGCGAGCGCGCTGCGGGATCTGGCGCCCGAACGGATCATCTCGATCTCCTACACCGTCTCGCGCATCCTCGGGGTTTGGCTCCAGCATCACGCCTTGATCGTCGTGCGCGGCGAGTAGTGAGCGCTCGGCGCCGGACACGGCGCACGCCCGGCGAGCTGGCGATCGTGCTGCACACCCATATGCCCTACGTGGAGGGCTTCGGTACGTGGCCCTTCGGCGAAGAGTGGCTGTGGGAGGCGATCGCGACCAGCTACCTACCGCTGCTGAATGTCCTGGGGCGTGCGCCGATCACGCTCTCGCTGACGCCTGTCCTGTGCGACCAGTTGGAGGCCCCGGACGCGCTCGAGCGCTGCCTGAGCTTTCTCACCGAGGTGCGCCCGGAATCACACGCCCGCGACCGGCGTGCCTTCGAGCGGGCAGGCGAGCCTGAGCTGGCCGAGGAGGTCGAGCGCTCGGCAGCCGAGTACGCCGCCGCGGCGCGAGCGCTCGAGGAGCTCGGCGATCGCCTCCTGCGGGCCCTCGGCGCGCACGCGAGCTGGACTTCCGCCGCGAGCCACGCGGTGCTCCCGCTGCTCGCCACCGAGCAGGGAGCGCGGCTCCAGGTGCAGACGGGAATCGCCTCTCAGCGCCGTCGCTTCGGCGCGTGGGACGGGGGGTTCTGGTTGCCGGAATGCGCGCACTCCGAGTGGCTCGACCCGTTGCTCGAGGAAGCCGGCGCGCGCTGTACGTGCGTCGAGCTCACGCGCGCGTTCGGTCGTGGCGATGCTCGTCATCTGAGGCCGCTGCGCAGCGACGACGGGCCTGTGCTGTGGCCGATCGATCGCCAGATGATCGACCTCGTCTGGGGCGCCCGTGGATATCCGGCCAGCTCGAGCTACCGGGACTACCACGCCTTCACCGAACATCGCCACCGCGTCTGGAGTACCGACGGCCGGCGCTACGACCACGAGGCGGCGAGCGCGCAGGCCGCGGCGCACGCGCGCGACTTCGTCGCCCGCGCGCTCGAGCGCCTCCGCGATGGCGGAGTGAGCGTCTGCGCGCTCGACACCGAGCTGCTCGGGCATTGGTGGTACGAGGGGACGCGGTGGCTGAGCGCGGTGATCGAGGAGTCCTCGCGTCAGGGCCTGGCACTGACGACGCTCGACGACGCGCTTTCCCGCCACGAGCCGGTCGCAGCGCCGGCGGAGCTCGGGGTCACGAGCTGGGGAGAGGGGGGAGACCTCCGCACATGGAGCGCGCCGCGAGTCGCCGATCTGGCCTGGCGGGCGCGCTCAGCCGAGCTGGCGCTCGCGGCGGCGCCGTCGCCCGGCGAGCGCGCTCTGCGCGAGCTGCTGGCGCTCCAGTCGAGCGACTGGGTCTTCCTCGCCTATCGAGACCTCGCCGGTCCGTACCCGCGCGAGCGGGCGGCGGCACACGCCGAGGCGCTGGAGCTGGCGCTGGCAGGGGATCCGGGGCTCGAGCCGGCGCTGCGCAATCTCGCCCCCGAGCTCGTTGGGTGGGCGGGCTGAGGGCGGCTGGCGGCGTCGCGGTCGGGAAGAGTGCGACATTTGCCGCCGTATAGGCGGCTTTTCTCGCACACTTGCCGCGCGCGGGGCCGCAGCCGCTCGGCGTCCGCGAACGCTCCGCATCCTACCCCCAGCGAAACGTCTTCGGCGCCTCGCGCATCCGGATCACCTTGGCCGGGATCCCGCCGACGACCGCGTTCTCCGGCACGTCGGCGGTCACCACCGCACTCGTCCCCACGACCGCATTGTCCCCCACAGTCACGCCCCGCAGCACGCAGGCTCCGTAGCCGATCCAGACGTTGTGGCCCACGGAAACGTCGCGCTTGTAGATGCCCTGCTCACGGATCGGGCGCTCGACCTCAACGATGCCGTGATCGAAGTCGATCATCATCACGCGGTCGGCGACGATGCACTCGCGTCCGATCGAGATGTGCTGGAAGGCCGAGATCGTGCACTCCTGCCCGAACACGGTCTTGGCGCCGATCGACAGCTCACCCTCGTGCACGCGGACCTTGCAGCCGTGCCCGATCCACGACCAGCGCCCGAGCGTGACCGTCGCGCCACGGCCGATCTCGAACTTGACGCCCGGGCAGATGAAGCACAGCCCGTCGGTCCGCAGGCGCCCGCGCCACCGGAGCTTCAGCCACACCCACCGGACCGCGAGCACGAGATATCCCCACTTGAACATCCCATTTGCCCGAGCGAAGCGCAGGAACGCGATCGGGCCGCCGCGCAGAGGCGCGGGCGGTTGGCGTATGAGCTTCGGCCGCGGGCGAGTCTCGGGCCGTGGCCTGATCTCTCGTGTGCCTACCGACTGCACGCCGGAGATCCTAAGTGTTTCCGGCCCTCAACCGTCGTCTATCAGGCCGGTGAGCGGTCCGAGCAGCCGCGCCGACCGCCGCGACACGCCCGGCAGCGCCAGCAGCCGGTGGGTCGCCACCGCTCCGGACTCGCGCCGGCTCAGCTGCTCGCGCGCGATCGGGATCCAATGCTCGTCGACCAGTGCGCGGGCCTCGGCGCCCGCGACCGCGTCGCGATCGAGTTGCAGGTGCTCGGCCCACAGGCGCACCCGCGTATCCCGGGCCAGGCCGGCGTCATCGGTCACCACGCACATCTCGGTGTCGTTGAACAGCGAGTGGGCGTTGAGGTTGGCCGAGCCGACGATCAGCCAGCGGTCGTCCATCACCGCCACCTTCGCGTGCACGTAGAGCGGGTCCTCGCGTCCGTGGGAGAGCGAGCGGATCGTCGCCGCGAGCATCCGCCCGTTGCCGGCATCGGCTTCGGCCAGCACGCCGAGCTGCCCGCGCGTGTCGTCCTGGCCGTTGTTGGCCTTCGCGGGCAGCAGAACCACCAGCCGGAAGTCCGGATGCGGGGGATTGCGGAGCTTGTCGAGCAGGATCTTCACGATCTCCGGCGCCCACAGGAACTGATTCTCGAGGTAGATCAGCCTGGTCGCCGAGCGCAGCGCGCGCCGGTAGCTCTCGAACACCCTGAAGTCGCCGTGCGGAACCGCGTCGTACATCCCCTCGGCCACCGTGCGGACGACCTGCACTGTGGTCCGGCCGGCCGGTCCCGGTGGCTCCGGACGCTGGAGCTCCTCGCCGGTCAGCTCCTTCCAGCGCAGCGAGAAGTGGTCGTTGACGTCGGCGACCACCGGGCCGCGGAGCTTGGTCGTGACGTCGTGCCAGCCGAGCTTCCGCCGGGCCTCGTGCGCCGAGCTGTCGAAACGGTCGCCGGCGTCGCTGGTGAGGTCGATCCCGCCGACGAACGCGACCTCGCCGTCGACCACGATCGTCTTCTCGTGATGGCAGTGGAACGGGTGCTCGCGCGGGTCGGCCTCGCAGCGGATACGCGTATCACGGGTCAGGTTCCGAATCCCCGCGCTCACCTCCTTGCGCGTGGGGTGAAAGGCCGGGATCGGCGCGCCGGACCACACGAGCACGCGCACGTCGACCCGTTCGGCCAGTTCGGCGAGCAGCACGCCGATGATCTCCGGCGAGCGCTGGCGCACGAGCTCGAACGCCGGCGCCACGTGCCAGCCGGTGAGATGGACGAACCTCTTCGCCCCCCGCATCGCTCGAGCCATCTCGGGAAACGCGTCGGCGCCGTCGATCAGCACCTCCATCGAGCATCCCGGCCGAGGCTCGGGGTCGCCGCCGGCCCAGATCCCTGGCGGCGAGGGCTCGTATACGCGCCCCCAGCCCAGCCGTGCCAAACGCTGTCGGTGCTTGACCTTGACCACGGCTTCGACGCCGTCTCCCACGGCCGAGTCGATGTGGTTGCGCAGGGAACCGCTCATCTGGACACACGATCCCCGGTCCGGGGACTCCCTACACCCTTGCAGGTCGGCCACGGTGACGCCTGCCATGATCCCGCCCCGTGGCCGCCTCCGAGAAACCCCTCGCTGAGCGCCTGCTCGACGGCGACCGGCGCGCTCTGGCGCGCGGGATCTCGCTGATCGAGAACGACAAGCCCGAGGGCTGGGCGCTGGTCAGCGAGGTCTATCCGCGAACCGGCAACGCCGCCGTTATCGGCGTGACGGGGCCGCCGGGAGCCGGCAAGTCGACGCTGCTCGCCGCCCTGACCAAGCTCGAGCGTGCACGCGGGCGAACGATCGCCGTGCTGTCGATCGATCCCTCGTCTCCGTTCTCGCACGGGGCGCTGCTGGGCGACCGGATTCGCCTCTCGGACCACTTCCTCGATCCGGGGGTGTTCATTCGCTCGATGGCCACGCGCGGCGCGCTCGGCGGTCTCAGCGAAGCGGCGCTGCAGGCGGCGCTGCTGATGGACGCTGCCGGTCGCGACGTCGTGCTGCTCGAGACGGTCGGGGTGGGACAGGCCGAGGTCGACGTGATCGACCACGCCGACACGGTGGTGCTCGTCCTGATGCCTGGCTCCGGTGATTCAATTC
>DATCNP010000188.1:0-16889 GCA_036565205.1 Solirubrobacteraceae bacterium
ATCCGGCGGGCCGCTTCCCGCTCGCCTGCGCAGGCGAGGGCTCGACGCTCGGGCTGCGCGTACCTGCGGTTTCGATGCTCGCCGGCGTCCAGCGGTCGGTGCTGCAGTCGAGCGCGAACTTCGCCGGCGCCCCGGACGCCCGCACGCTGTCCGGGGTGCCCGAGGCGATCCGCGACGCCGCGGATCTGGTGCTCGACGGCGGCGAGCTGCCTGGCACGCCCTCGACGGTCGTCGATCTGCGCGATTACGAGCGATCGGGCACGTTCGAGCTGCTGCGAGTCGGGGCGGTCGGCGAGGACGAGCTGGCTCAGAAGATCGGATGGCAGTTTCATTTCGACCCGTCCACCTACGCCGACATGATCAGGGACGACATCCCCGTTTACGACCGGCTCCAGGACGAGCTCGCCGGCGCGAGCGGCACGGGTGCCCGGCGGATCCTCGACCTCGGGACCGGGACCGGTGAGACGGCCCAGCGCCTGCTCGAACGCCACCCGGACGCGACGCTGGTCGGGATCGACGTCAGCGAGCCGATGCTTGCCTCGGCGGCGAGCCAGTTGCCGGCGACGCGCGCCGAGCTGCGGGTAGCGGCACTCGAGGACCGGCTGCCGGACGGGCCGTTCGACCTGATTGCCAGCGCGCTCTGCGTCCACCATCTCCGCGGCCCCGAGAAGCGAGCGCTGTTTCAGCGGATCTTCGACGCGCTTGCGCCCGGGGGCCGCTTCGTGCTGGCCGACGTCGTGGTGCCGCGTGACCCGGCCGACGCGGTGACCAGCCTGACCCCGGGCTATGACCATCCGAGCCCGCTGGCCGACCAGCTCCAGTGGCTGGAGCAGGCCGGTTTCCAGCCCGAGACGGTTTGGACGCACGCGGACCTCGCCGTGGTCGCCGCGCGTCGTCCTTGACCCATCCGGACCGCCGTTAGTATTGACCGCCCGATGAACGACGGCTCAGCCGACTTCTTCAACCTCCCGCTCGCCGAAGTCGATCCCGAGATCGCCGAGGTGCTGGCGCTGGAGCTCGAGCGCCAGCAGCGCACGCTCGAGATGATCGCTTCCGAGAACTTCGCCCCCGTTGCCGTGCTCGAGTGTCAGGGTTCGGTGCTCAACAACAAGTACGCCGAGGGCTATCCCGGCAAGCGCTACTACGGGGGCTGCGAGCACGTCGACGTCGCCGAGCAGCTGGCGATCGACCGCGCCAAGTCGCTGTTCGGCGCCGATGTTGCGAACGTCCAGCCCCACTCGGGCGCGCAGGCGAATGCTGCCGTGTACCACGCGCTGCTGCAGCCCGGCGACGTCCTGATGGGCCTCGAGCTGGCCCACGGCGGCCACCTGACGCACGGCATGAAGATCAACCTGTCGGGGCGCCTGTACGAGATCGTCCCCTACCACGTCGACCGTGAGAGCAGCCTGATCGACATGGACGAGGTGGAGCGGCTGGCTCACGAGCGCAGGCCCAAGATGATCGTCGCGGGCTGGTCCGCGTACCCCCGGCAGCTCGACTTCGAGCGCTTCCGGGCGATCGCCGACGCTGTCGGCGCGTATCTGATGGTCGACATGGCCCACTTCGCCGGCCTCGTCGCCGCCGACCTGCACCCGAGTCCGGTGCCACTCGCTGACGTCGTCACGACCACGATCCACAAGACGATCGGCGGCGGTCGCGGCGGGATGATCCTCTGCAAGGAGGAGTACGAGAAGAAGATCAACTCGGCCGTATTCCCCGGCCAGCAGGGCGGCCCGCTCGAGCACATCATCGCCGGCAAGGCGGTGGCGCTGAAGCTCGCGGCCAGCGAGGCGTTCCGCGAGCGTCAGCGGCGGACTCTCGACGGCGCGCGGGCGATTGCCGACGAGCTGCTCCACGCCGGTGCCGGCGTGAGCGTGCTGACCGGCGGGACCGACGTTCACCTCGTCCTGTGCGACCTGCGCGAATCCGAGCTCGACGGCCAGCAGGCCGAGGATCGCCTGCACGCGATCGGGATCACCGTCAACCGCAACGCGGTCCCGTTCGACCCTCGTCCGCCGGCGGTCTCCTCGGGATTGCGGATCGGGACCCCGGCGCTCGCGACCCGCGGCCTCCAGGCCGAGGACTTCGTCGAGGTCGGAAAGATCATCTCCTCCGCGCTCGTCGCCGGCGATCGCTTCGACGCCGTCCAGGCCGAGCTCGCCGAGCGCGTGGCGGCGGTCGCCGACCGCTACCCGCTGTACGCGTCGCTGGGGGCTCCGGCCGTCGTCTAGGGGGTCGCTCGGTCGGTCGGTCGGTCGGGGGCGGGGTCGGGCGGCGGGGGGCTCTGGGCCCCGGGCAGCCACGCTTTGTCGCGACTTCGTGACGTGAGCGTGACGCCGGCGTGAAACGGCGGCTGGGGAGGGGGTGGGTTGTCCACGCCGGCGGCCTCTCGAGGCTGTGGCCAGGTCGCCTGAGCATTCGAAACGCGACAAATCCCTCCTCCTTCCGGCGGTGTGGCGCGTTTCCGCTGTCCACCATCCAGACCGCGACAAATTGCCGCCGAAAGTCGAGATTTGTCGCGTCTTGGCGGTGGAGGGGACCGGTCCGAGAGCCGTGGGACGGGTTGCCGAGGTTCAGTACGGCCTGGTCACCCGTGATCAGCTGCTCGCGAGCGGTCTTCGACCGGGCGCGATCGCCCACCGGGTCAAGACGGGCGCTCTCTGCCGCCTTCTTCCCGGCGTTTTTTCGATCGGTCACCAACCGCTCGGAGGGTGGGCATCTGAGGCGGCGGCGCTGCTGTCGATCGGAGCCGACTGCGTGATCAGCCACGCGTCGGCGGCGGCCATCTGGGGACTGTCGAGCCGCCCGGCTGACGGGGTCCAAGTGACCGTGATCGCCCGCCACCCGCGTCCCCGCTCCAACGTCGAGATCCACCGAGTTCCCGACCTCGATCCCCGCGACGTTCGCCTCCGGCAACGCCTCCCGGTCACCGCCCCCGCTCGGACCGTGATCGACCTGGCCGGCCTCGAGCGCGACGCCACCCTCGAGCGTGCGCTCGCCGAGGCCCGTGTCGCGGGGCTCGTCGACGACGCAGACCTCGAAGCCGCGATCGAGCGTGCGCCGGGCCGCCCTGGCGTTGCCACCGTGAAGCGGATCCTCGAGCTCGAGTCCGGCCGCGCGCGCAGCCGGTCGGAGGCCGAGCGGCGGTTCATGGCCCTCGTCGCCGCCGCGCGCCTGGCCGCGCCGGCCACCAACGTGCGGCTCAGCGGCTACGAGGTCGATTTCCTGTGGGCTGCGGCCCGGCTCGTGGTCGAGGTCGACGGGCACCGCTACCACGGTCATCGTGCCGCGTTCGAGCGCGACCGACTGCGTGACCAGGTGCTCGTGGCGAGCGGATATCGCGTGGTCAGGGTGACCTGGCGGCAGCTCGTCGATGAGCCGTTTGCCCTCGTTGCCCGGATCGCGCAGGCGCTCGGCGCCTGACTGCGGGTCGGCAGCAGTCTCCGGCTGCTGCCATGCTTTCCCGAGCATGCGCTACTCCGATGCCGTGCTCGCGTTCTTCGTCGCGCTGGCCGTGTCGGCGGCGCTGACTCCGCTCGCGGCCCGCTTGGCCTGGCGCGTTGGCGCGGTTGACCTGCCGCGTGAGCGCGGGCTGGCGCAGCGGCAGACGCCGCTCCTCGGCGGTCTGGCCATCCTCGTCGCCGTGCTCGTCGCAGCAGCGCTGTGGATGCCCGACGAGATCAGGCTCGCCCGCAGCGTCGGCGCGCGGCCCGGATCCGGCCCGTCGGTCGACACATGGGGGCTGTTCGCGGGCGCGTGCGTGATCACGCTCGTCGGGGCGATCGACGACGCGCGTGAGCTGCGGCCGATCGTGAAGCTGGTCGGCCAGATCGTCGCCGCGGTGATCGCGGTCGAGGCCGGGGCCGTGGTCAGCGACGTGACGCTCCCGTTCGTCGGGGCGCTCCAGTTCCCCAACACGGGCGGTCTGCTGTCAGTGATCTGGCTGGTCGGGCTGATGAACGTGGTCAACTTCTCCGACGGCGTCGACGGCCTCGCCGCCGGGCTGTGCACGATCGACGGGGTCGCGTTCGCGATCATCGCCTTCACGCTTCATGTGAGCGCGGCTGCTGTGCTGGCCTCGCTGACCGCAGGCGCGGCGCTCGGATTCCTGTTCCACAACTTCCATCCGGCCTCGGTCTTCATGGGCGACTCGGGCGCCAACCTGCTCGGGTACCTACTTGGCATCACGGCCGTCGTCGGGTCGCTGAAGACGAACGCCGTGGTCGCGCTCGTCGTGCCGCTGATGATCCTCGCGATCCCGTTTCTGGACACTGGGTTCGTCGTCGCCAAGCGCCTGAAGTACCGGCGAAAGCCCTGGTCCGCCGACGCAAACCACTTTCACCACCGAATGGCGCGGATCGGGTTCTCGCAGCGTAAGACGGTGATCTACCTCTACGCCTGGACGGCGCTGCTCGCGGGACTCGCGGTCGGACTGCGGGTGGTCCCCTACCACCGTCACCACGCCTACCACATCGGATGGATCGTGTTCATGGTCGCGCTGGGCCTCGTCGCGCTGGCCGCGAGCGTGTACCTCGTCTACGTGCTGGAGATCTTCAAATTCAAGCGCCTAAGGGCGAGCGAGCTGCGCAGCTTCGATCCCGCCACGAGCGAAGGCCAGGTCGAGGACCGGGTCGAGCGCGACATCGAGACCGGCGAGTTCGAGCGGGTGGGATAGCCCCGCCGGTGCTGAGCGGTCTCTCACGCGTCGAGCGAGTGCTGCTCGCCGCGGTCGCGCTGTCGATCGCGCTGGCCGGCGTGGCGCGATACGCCAGCGGCTTCCCGCATGTGTTGGCGTTCGCGCTGGCGACGATCGCGCTGGCCGGCGACGCCTGGATCGTCTCGTTCGCATCCGAACAGGTCGGTCACCGCTTCGGCCCCTCGATCACCGGCCTGATGCAGTCGACGGTCGGCAACCTGCCGGAGTTCTTCGTCGTGATCTTCGCGCTCGGCGCCGGGCAGAAGATCGTGGCTGAGACGGCGATCCTCGGCTCGATCCTCGTCAACGCGCTGCTGGTGCTAGGACTGGTGATCATCGCCGGCGCCCGGCGGGAACGCGACGGGGTGATGCGGTTCAGCGCCCGGCTGCCCAATGACACGGCGACGCTGTTGCTGATCTCGTCCTTCATCATCGTCCTGGTCGCCCTGGCGAACTCGGCTCAGGACGCGGCCAGCCGCCACATCCAGGCGATCTCGATCGTCGGTGCCGTGGCGATCCTGATCGTCTATGGCGCCTGGCTACGTCAATATCTGAAGGCTGGGCCTACGACCGGCGAGTCCGACGAGAAGCCGAGGCTGTCGACCGCCAGCGCAGTGGCGCTGCTGGTGCTCGCCGGGACGGCGTCCGCGTTCGTTTCCGACTGGTTCGTCCACGCACTCCAGCCGACGATCCACACGCTCCACATCTCGCAGGCCTTCGCAGGTCTGGTGATCGTGGCCATCGCCGGCAACGCCGTCGAGAACGTGGCCGGGATCGTGCTCGCGGCCAAGGGTCAGCCCGAGCTGGCGATCTCGATCGTCAAGAACTCGGTCGCCCAGATCGCCGCGTTTCTTTACCCGCTGCTGGTGATCGTCTCGGTGCTCACCGCGACCACGCTGACATTCGCCCTCGCGCCCGTCTACACCGGCGCACTACTCGGCACCGCGGTGATCGTGTGGCAGATCACCGGGGACGGCGAGGCGACCGTGTTCGAGGGCACCGCGCTGATCGCCGCGTTCGTGATCCTGGCCACGGTGGCGGCATTCGAGAGCTAGTCGCGCGACCGCGCTCCCGCGGGCTGCGGCCCCGCGCGGTCGCCCATGCGCTGCTATCTTACGTTTACGTAAGAATGAGTTTCCGATGCGAGAGGACGTGATCGCTTGACAGCGCTCATGGAGAAGCCAGCCAACACGGACGGGCGCCGGCGCCGGATCGGAGTCGCCGCGGAGGACGACTCGTACAAGTGGTGGGCCCTCTCGTGCACCAGCCTCGGGATGCTGCTGGCGACGATCAACTCCGGCACGCTGATCATCGCCCTCCCGGATCTCGAGCGCAGCCTCCACACGAGCCTGCTCGAGCTGGTGTGGGTGATCCTCGTCTACATGATCGCCTCGACCGTGCTCGTGCTCAGCGCGGGACGGTTGTCCGACCAGTTCGGGCGAAAGCGGGCCTATATCGGCGGGTTCGTGGTGTTCGCGCTGGCTTCGCTCGGAGCCGGCTTTGCGGCCAACGGGACCCAGCTGATCCTGTGGCGCATCCTCCAGGGCATCGGCGGCTCGTTCCTGTTCGCCAACGCGGCGGCGATCGTCACCGACGCGTTTCCGCGCGAGAAGCTGGGCCTGGCGATGGGGACCAACACGATGGTCGCCGCCGTCGGCCTGGTGATCGGCCCGGTGCTCGGCGGCGCGCTCGTGGCGATCAACTGGCCCTGGGTGTTCTGGTTCAACGTCCCGCTCGCGCTGGCCGGCAGCCTCTGGGCCTGGTCGGTGCTGCACGAGGTCACCGGACGCTCGGAGGACACCTCATTCGACTTCCCGGGCACGATCACATTCCTGATCGGCTTGACCGGGCTCGTGTACGGGATCTCCAAGGGCGGGATCTCGGGCTGGGATTCGCCGATGGTGATCGGCGGTCTGATCCTCGCTGCGGTGCTGCTGCCGGCGTTCGTGATGATCGAGCGTCACCGGAGCTCGCCGATGCTCGACCTCTCGATCTTCCAGAACCGTCTGTTCTCACTGGCCGCCGTGACGGCGTTCATCAACGGCCTCGCCCGCTTCGCGCTGATGTTCCTGTTCGTCTTCTACTTCCAGGGCGTGCAGGGCAATTCGCCGATTCTGGCCGGGATCAAACTCGCGCCGCTGGCCGTCGGGATGCTGATCTCCTCGCCGCCGGCCGGGATCTGGGCCGACCGCCGCGGATCGCGGATGCTGGCGGTGCTCGGGATGCTGGTGACCGCCCTCGGGCTCGCCCTGATGACCACGCTCGGCCGTGAGACGGCCTATCTCCCGAGTGGCATCTACATGTTCATCGTCGGGATCGGCAGTGGCATGTTCAACTCGCCCAACACCGCCGCGATGATGGGCACTGTGGCGCCGCACCGGCGCGGGATCGCGGCCGGCGCGCGGGTGCTCGTGCAGAACACCGGCGCGGTCATCTCGATCGCGTTCGTGCTGGCGATCGTGACCTCGGCGGTGCCCAAGACGGTGCTCTTCAGCGTGTTCTCGGGACTGGCCAACCACATCTCGACGGCCCAGCTGAACCCGTTCATCGCCAACATGCACACCGCGCTGTGGTGTCTCGCGGCGGTCTCGTTGCTCGGTGCGTTCGTGGCCGCCGCGCGGCCGACGCACGCCAACGCGGAGGCGGCCCAGCGGGCCCAGGTGGCGCTCTCATGAGCGCGACCGCCGAGCGGACGCTGCGGATCGGAGAGCTCGCGGAGCTGACCGGAACGACGCCGCGGACGATCCGCTACTACGAGGAGATCGGCCTGTTGGGCGCGAGCGCCGAGCGGACCCAGGGCAAGCACCGCTGCTATACCCAGACCGACGTCGACCGTGTCAGCGAGATCCTGCGCCTGCGCGACCTGCTCGGGCTCTCCCTCGAGCAGCTCTCCAGGCTGCTGGAGGCCGAGACCGCCCGTGCCGAGCTGCGCCGTGAGTACCACCAGACCGAGCTGCCGCAGGAGCGCCGGCGGATCCTCGATCAGGCGCTGGGACACATCGGGACTCAGCTCGAGCTGGTTCGCGGACGCCGTCAGGAGCTCGAGCAGCTGGAGACCGAGCTGGTGCAGAAGCGCGACTCGGTGAAACTGCGGCTTGCCGAACTGGATGGATGAGCTTCGTCGGCGAAGCGCCGCCGCCGAGCACCGCGCCGCCTGAGCCGCGGTCGGGCACCCTGGCGCAGAAGCCGGGGGTCGACCGCCGGGCCATGGCAACGCTTTCGGCGGGCCACATGCTCACCGACATCGCGCAGGGGGCGATACCGGCGCTGTTGCCGTTCCTGATCGCCCAGCGCGGCCTCAGCTACGCGGCCGCTTCGGCGCTGATCCTGGCCGCGACGATCTCGAGCTCGGTGATCCAGCCGCTTTTCGGTCACATCTCCGACCGCCGCTCGCTGCCCTGGCTGATGCCCCTTGGCCCGGGTCTCGGTGGCATCGGCGTTGCCCTGATCGGGGTCGCGCCCTCGTATCCGTGGACATTCGCCGCCGTCTTGATCAGCGGCATCGGCGTCGCCTCGTTCCACCCCGAGGCATCGCGCTTTGCCAACTACGTCTCGGGCTCGCGCCGTGCGAGCGGGATGAGCCTGTTCAGCGTCGGCGGCAACGTCGGCTTCGCGCTCGGGCCCGTGGTCGTGACGCCGCTGGTGCTCATCTTCGGCCTGAGTGGAACGCTGTTCCTGATCCTGCCGACGTTCGCGATGGCGGCGGTGCTGGTGCGTGAGCTGCCGGGCCTGCAAGCGTTTCGGACCGACGTCATCGGCCACCAGGTCAGCCGCAGCGAGAGCCGGCACCACTGGCGCCCGTTCGCGACCCTGGCCGCGGTGATCGCGCTGCGCTCGTTCGTGTACTTCGGACTGGTCACGTTCATCCCGCTGTACTACGTCCGAGTCCTTCACACCGGCAAGGCCACGGGCAACGGCGCGCTCACGGCGTTGCTGCTCAGTGGCGCGATCGGGACCTTGATCGGCGGACCTCTGGCCGATCGCTTTGGCCGGCGGCGCGTGCTCGCGGGCTCGATGATCGTGCTGCCGCCACTGGTCGTGGGCTTCCTGCTCTCCGGGCCTGTGCTCGGGATCCTGTTCGCGGCGCTGTTGGGCGCGGCGACGATCGCCACCTTCGCGGTCACGATCGTGATGGGCCAGGAGTATTTACCCGGCCGGATCGGCGTCGCCTCGGGCGTTACGATCGGGCTCTCGATCGGCCTCGGCGGCATCGGCGCCCCGCTGCTGGGTGTGCTGGCCGATGCCGACGGGCTGCGGTCGGTGTTCGAGGCGATCGCGGTGTTCCCGGTCCTGGCGCTGGCGCTGGTGTTCGCGCTGCCGCGCAGGGCGCCCGCGGAGAGCGCCGCGGCTCAGCGCCGGCCGGCCGGCGCCGATCCCGGCACGTAGGCCGGAATCCCCCGCTCGCGAGCGGGCTCAAGAGCCGGAATGCGCAGGCGGGTGGCGTAACCACGAGCCACCTGCGCCGTACTGTCCTGCGGCAAGTCGATTCGCGGCGAGTTTCATCCTGCACCCACACCCGCGCCTTTCACCCGACGCCCCCTTCTGTTGACCGCTACCGACCGCATCCTGCGCCACGCGCCGCGCCTGACCGCCGCCACGGCGGCATTCGTCGGGCTGATCAACGTCGCCTCGGCGCTGACGCCGAACATCCGCTGGCGCGGCCATCTGCTGCTCGGCTACGAGCCCGTCGAGGCGATCCGGCTGTTCCATGCCTTCGCGCTGCCGGCGGGCGCGGCGCTGCTGCTGGTCTCGCCCTACCTGCTCAAGCGCCGCCGGCGCGCCTGGCATGTGGCGATCGCGCTGATGGTGCTGCTCGGGGGCTTGGACCTGCTCAAGGGCCTGGACTTCGAGGAGACAGCGCTCAGCTGGGCCGCAGCGGCGCTGCTGCTGGGCTGCCGCCGTGCCTTCCGCGTCCGCCACGACCCGATCACGCTCCGCTCGGCGGCCTGGCGAGTGCCGCTGCTGGGGGCGTTCGGGCTGACGATCGCCGCCGTCGCCGCCTGGGCCTCCGAGGGCCGTCCGTCCTGGGGTTCGGTGGCCCGCGAGACCGGCGATCTGCTGCTTTGGCGGACAGGTCCGCTGCGCTTTCACCACCACTTCGTGTGGCTCCCGCTGGGCGTCCACCTGATCGAGGTCGGGACGCTCGTGGCGGCGGCCTACGTCGTCTTCCGCCCGCTGGCCTCACCGCGCGCTCTGCCCGGCCCTGAGATGCGCTCGGCGGCCGCGGAGCTGGTCCGCTCCCACGGCTTCGACACGCTCTCGTTCTTCAAGCTGCGCATGGACAAGCAGTACTTCTTCAGCGCCGACGAGCAGGCGTTCGTCGGCTACCGGATCGAGAACGGTGTCTTGCTGCTCTCCGGTGACCCGGTTGGGCCCGAGGCGAGCTTCCCGGCCCTCCTGGCCGAGCTTCGCGGGTTCGCCGAGACCCGGGGGCTGAAGCTGGGGGCCGTCGGTGCGAGCGAGAGGATGTGCGGGCTCTACGAGCGGCAGGGACTGCGCGCGATCTACATCGGCGACGAGGCGATCGTCGCGCTGCGGGAGTTCTCACTCCAGGGGCGGGCGATCCGCAAGGTCCGCCAGTCGGTCAGCCGCCTCACGAACGCCGGCTTCACGGCCGAGGTACACGACGTCGCGGCACTCGATGAGAGCTCGATCGCCGAGGTCGAGCAGGTGCTCGAGCGGGGACGAGAAGGCGCCCCGGAGCGCGGCTTCTCGATGGCCATGGACTCGCTGCGCTCCGAGCGAGCATCCGACACGCTGGTCGTACTGGCCCGGGACGAGGCCGGCGCGGGCCGGGGCGTCCTGCACTTCGTTCCGTGCTACGGCCGCGCGGCGATGTCGCTGTCGTTCATGCGGCGGGACCCCGGGACTCCCAACGGCCTGACCGAGTTCCTGGTCGTCAAGGCGATCGAACTGCTGCGGGAGCGCGAGATCGAGGAGATCTCGCTCAACTTCGCCGCGTTCGCGAAGTGGATGCACAGCCCCGAGAAGGCCTCCCAGCGCGCGCTCGGCAAGCTGATCGCCCTGGGCAACCCGTTCTTCCAGATCGAGAGCCTGTACCGCTTCAACGCCAAGTTCTTTCCCCGCTGGGAGCCTCGGTACCTGGTCTACGAGGGGACGTTCGGGCTGCCTCGGGCGGGCATCGCGGCGATGTGGGCGGAGGGCCAGCTCTACAAGCCGGCGCTCCGGACGCGTTAGCGGCGCTCCCCCGCTAATGTTGATGCTGCGTTAGACCCAGTGGATGACGGGTCGGCCGCACTGAGCACGGTAGAAAGCGACGTGCTGCTGCGGCATTACGCCGGTAGGATCGCCGCTCGGTCCTGTCCCCCGCATCTTTGAGCAGCTTGCATTCACCACATGACGAACAGTCGTCCGCCTTTCACTGGGAGGGACGCGGCCGGAGCCGGAGCGCTGCTGCTTTCGGTGAACCTGGTCTGCGCCGGCGTCGGCGCGGCGCTCGGGGCCGCGCTCGGGGCGCTCGTGCCGCTGCTGCTGGCCGGCTTCCTGATCGGCTTCTTCCTGGGGATCTACGTTGTCGCTAAGCGCTTCAGCAACCTCTGAGTCACCGGTGATCCTGCTGCGTTTCTTCGACGTCGTCCTGATCACGGTGGCTGCGCCGATCATGCTGCTGATCGGGGTATCGGCCCCTGGCTACCTGATCGCCGCGGGTGCTTGGATCTTGCTGCGCGCGGTCGGAGTCGGGGTCGATCGCGCCGCCGTCGCGTCCCGCGCGGCCAACCAGCAGATCACGCTCAGACTGGGGTATCTGATGAGTCGCCTGTTCCTGCTCGCGCTGGTGGTGATCCTCGTGCGTCGCGGCGACGGCCGGGGCGCCGGACTGGCGGCGCTGCTGGTGATCGTCGTCGCGTTCACGATCGAGCTGCTGCTGTCGGTGGCCAACCGGCCGAGGTCGCGATGAGCAACACCAGGAAGGTCCTCTACAGCATCGGCGGGTTCTACGTCTTCGGGCTGGTGCTGCTGGCCGTGGTCTTCGGCGTCACGTCGAAGAAGAACACCACGTTCCAGATCCAGAACGAGTTCAAGCTGATCAACTGGGTGCACCTCGGCGTGTTCAGCATCAACCGTGCGGTGGTGTACCTGATCCTGGCGGCGATCGCCACGGTGGTGACGATGGTCTGGATCGCACGGCGGATGCAGGGACGGCCGAACCGGGTACAGACCGCGGTGGAGGTGCTCTTCTCGCTGATGCGGGACAACATCACGCAGGGCAACATGGACGACTCGATGGCGGCGAAGTGGTTTCCGTTCATCGGTGCTCTGTTCCTGTTCATCTGGTTCTCCAACCTGATCGGCTACCTCCCGCTGCCCACCAACAGCGAGGAGACGTTCAACCTGTTCGGCGCTCATATCCCGACGTTTGCGCTGTACGCCGCCACGGCCAACATCTCCGTGCCGCTGGTGCTCGCGCTGATCGTGTTCATCGCCTTCAACTGGCAGGGGATCCGCACCCAGGGACCGATCCGCTACGTAAAGAGCCTGATCCCGAGCGGGGTGCATGGACCGATGCTGATCCTCATCGCGCCGCTGGAGATCATCTCCACGTTCATGCGGCTGATCTCGCTGACCGTCCGACTGTTCGCGAACATACTCGCCGGGCACATGATCATCCTGTTCATGACCGGCGGCCTCGCGGTGATCCTCGGGCTCTCGGTCCTCGGCTGGTTCACGCTGCCGGTCGGGATCCTCGTCTACCTGTTCGAGCTGGGCCTGGTCGCCACGCTCCAGGCGTTCATCTTTGCCACCCTCGCCGCCATCTATCTCGGTGGCGCCGTGACTCATCACTAAACACAGAAGGAGCTGAGCTCAAGTGTTCATCACACATTTCCTGTCGTTCGCGGCGGCCTCGACCGGGGTCGGAGCGGGACTCGGGATCGGGATCGGCGGCGGGCTCGGCGCCGTGGGTGCCGGCGTAGGGATCGGGATCATCTTCGGCAAGGTCATCGAGGCGGTGTCCCGCCAGCCCGAGATGCGCGACGAGATCACGCAGATCCAGTGGCTCGGCTTCGCCCTCACGGAGGCGACCTTCTTCTATGGCCTGGTCGCCGGGCTGATCTCCTACGTACTCAAGTAATGCCCGGCGTACTGAACACCGGCGCCTCGAGCGGCTCGTTCCTGATCTCGCCCAACGTCGGGTTGATGGTCTGGACGCTGCTCCTGTTCGCGATCTCGATGTACGCGCTGAAGAGGCTCGCGTTTCCGCGGATCTCGGCGGCGCTCGACCGGCGCCAGAAGGCGATCGAGGACTCGATCGACGCCGCCGATCGCACTCGCCATGAGGCCGACGAGCTGCTGGCCGAGTACCGCGAGCGGTTGAAGGAGGCCCGCGCTCAGGCCGAGAAGATCGTCGAGCGCGCTCGCCACGCGGCCGAGGTGCACGAGCAGGCTGGGCTAACCGAGGCGAAGGAGAAGCGCGAGCAGATGATGGAGCAGACGCGGCGTGACATCGAGGCCGAGACCCGCCGGGCGATCGACACGATCCGCCGTGAGGTCGCCGACCTGACCGTGCTGGCGACCGAGAAGGTGACCCGCAAGACGCTTACCGACGAGGACCAGCGCAGGCTCGTGCAGGAGGCGCTGGGCGAGATCGACTTCAGCGCCCTGACCGTCGAGGGGCGCAGGTAGCGAGCCACTGATGGAAGAGATCGCCCAGGTCTACGCGCGTGCGCTGTTCGAGGTCGCCCAGGAGCGCGGCGTGCTCGACGAGGTGCACGAGCAGCTTGGTCAGTTCGCCGACGCGATGCACGACAACCGCGAGCTCGCGGTGTTCTTCTTCTCGCCCTACTTCTCCACCGAAGAGAAGAAACAGGGGCTCCAGCGCGGAGTGAAGGACGCCGACCCAGCGATCGAGAACTTCCTCCAGGCGCTTATCGAGCGCCACCGCATGCCGGCCATCTTCCGCATCCGCCAGAGCTTCGCGAAGCTCTGGGAGGAGGAGAACAAGATGCTCGCGGTCGAGGTCACGAGCGCGATCCCGCTCGAGAAGTCGGTAGTCACGAGCCTCGGCGAGCGGATCGGAGAGCAGGTCGACCGCAAGATCGAGATCACGAGCAGCGTGGATCCGGAAATCCTCGGGGGAATAGTCCTTCGCGTCGGCAACCTGATTCTCGACGCGTCGATCCGCAACCGTCTGAACCAACTTCGAAAGCAAGTCGCGCAGGCGTAGCCAGCCGCGCCTGTCAAGGGAGCCGAACCACATGGAGATCAAGCCGGACGAGATCACCTCGATCCTCAAGAGCAGGATCGAGGGCCTTGATACATCGAGCGCGGACCTGACCGAGATCGGGACCGTGCTGTCGGTGGCCGACGGCATCTGCCGGATCCACGGGCTCGAGAACTGCATGTCGTTCGAGATGCTCGACCTGCCCCACGACGTCACCGCGCTGGCGCTGAACCTGGAGTCCGACAACGTCGGCGCCGTGCTGTTCGGCAACTGGGAGCGGATCGTCGAGGGCGACACGGTCAAGCGGACCGGCCGGCTGCTCGAGATCCCCGTGGGCGAGGCCCTGCTGGGGCGGATCGTCGATCCGCTCGGCAACCCGCTCGACGGCAAGGGCGCGATCGAGACCACCGAGACGCGGCCGGTCGAGCACAAGGCGCCGGGCGTGGTCCAGCGCCAGCCGGTCAAAGAGCCGATGCTGACGGGTCTGAAGGCGATCGACGCGATGATCCCGATCGGTCGTGGCCAGCGCGAGCTGATCATCGGCGACCGCCAGACGGGGAAGACCTCGATTGGGATCGACGCGATCATCAACAACAAGGACCGCGATCTGGTCTGCGTGTACGTCGCGATCGGGCAGCGGAAGGCGACCGTGGTTCAGCTCGCCAGCGTCCTCGAAGAGGCCGGAGCGCTGGAGAACACGATCATCGTGATGGCGGCGGCCGACGAGTCCGCGCCGATCAAGTTCCTCGCCCCCTACGCCGGCTGCGCGATGGGCGAGTACTTCCTCTACAAGGGCGAGGCCGCGCTGGCGATCTATGACGATCTGACCAAGCACGCCTACGCCTACCGGCAGATGTCGCTGCTGCTGCGCCGTCCCCCGGGCCGCGAGGCGTACCCGGGCGACGTCTTCTACCTGCACTCGCGGCTGCTCGAGCGGGCGGTCAAGCTCAACGACGATCTCGGCGGAGGGTCGCTGACCGCGCTGCCGGTGATCGAGACCCAGGCCGGTGACGTCTCGGCGTACATCCCGACGAACGTGATCTCGATCACCGACGGGCAGATCTTCCTCGAGCCGAAGCTGTTCTATTCCGGAGTCCGGCCGGCGATCAACGTCGGCATCTCGGTCTCCCGCGTCGGCGGTAACGCCCAGGTCGCTCCGATGCGCAAGGTCGCCGGGCGGCTCAAGCTGGAGCTCTCCCAGTTCCGCGACCTGGAGGCGTTCTCCCAGTTCGGCTCCGAGCTCGACCCCGACACCCAGCGAACGCTGGCGCGCGGCGAGCGGCTGGTGCGGACGCTCAACCAGGCCGAGCGCCACCCGATGCCGATCGAGGACCAGGTGATCCAGATCTACGCGGCCACCAATGGCCACCTCGACCGGATCGATGTCGACAAGGTCCGCAGATTCCTGGCCGATCTGGTCGAGTCGGTCCGCGGCAATGAGCCGGAGCTGACGAAGTCGATCGCCGAGGGCGACTGGAGCGACGAGAGCCAGTCCAAGCTCGAGAAGGCAGTGGGCACGTTCACCGAGGACTTCGGCTACGACCTCGACGAGGAGGGCCACCCGATCGAGGACGACGACGACGAACCTGAGTCCCGCGATGCCGATGGCCAGAAGTCGGAATCCGATCACGAGCAGGAGAGCGAATCCGACCAGGAGGGGGGAGAGGCCAAAGCGGCGTAGGCCGCAGCCTCCGATCACCAGATGGCCAAGTCGCAGCGCGATGTTCGCAACCGCATCAGCTCGGTCAAGAACATCGAGAAGATAACCCGGGCGATGGAGATGGTCGCGGCCGCCAGGCTGCGCCGCGCCGAGCAGCGGATCGAGGCTCTGCGCCCGTACGCCGACGCGATCCGCCGGATGACCCGGCAGGCGGCGCAAGCGGCCGGGAACGTTCCCAAGCTGCCGATCCTCGCCGAGCACGAACAGGTCAGCCACGTGGGCCTGCTGGTGGTGGCCGGCGATCGCGGTCTGGCCGGCGCGTTCAACTCGAACGTGGTGCGCGCCGGCGTCGCCGCCGGGCGGGAGCACGACCGCGAGGGCGCCACCCCGGTGTTCTTCGCCTCCGGCCGCCGCCCCGCCTCCTCCCTGCGATTCAGGGGTTACGAGCCCGCCGAGAGCTTCACCGGGTTCACCGATCGGCCCGCGTACTCCGACGCGCGCCGGATCGCCGAGCGCCTGATGGCGGCGTACATCGACGGGGACGTGGACCAGGTGGAGGTGTTCTACAACGGGTACATCTCGCCGCTCTCGCAGGTCGTGCGCCGCGAGACGCTGCTGCCGCTCCAGCGGGCCACGGTCCTCTCCGAAGAGCAAGAGGAGGAGGACGGCGAGCAGGGGGAGGAGCGCGGGCCCCGGGCGCTGGTCGAATACGAGCCTGACCCTGAGGAGATCCTGCAGCGGCTCGTCCCCGATTACGTCGAGATTTCGATCTACCGCGCGCTGCTGGAGTCCACGGCCTCCGAACATGGCGCGCGGATGACCGCGATGCGCAACGCATCGGAGAACGCGACCACGCTGATCGAGGACTACACGCTCGAGATGAATCGCGCCCGCCAAGCCGAGATCACCCAGGAGATCATGGAAGTCGTCGCAGGCGCTGAAGGGCTTCGCTAGACGTGGCCTCCGCCGCAAACACAGGAGAACGAATGTCCGCCACATCTGAAACCCGAACCGAAACCGAAACCGAGACCAAGCAGAATGTCGGCCGGATCGAGGAGATCCAGGGGGTCGTGATCGAGGCCGTGTTCCCCGACAAGCTCCCGGAGATCAACCACGCGATCACGGTCAAGCGGCCCGAGTCCGCCCGCGCAGAGGAGGACGAGGACATCGCCGCCGGGGTCTCCGATGTGATCGTCTGCGAGGTCCAGCAGCACCTGGGCGATGACCGAGTCCGCGCGGTGTCGATGGACACCACCGACGGCCTCGCTCGCGGCGCCGAGGTGATCGACACCGGCTCCCCGATCACGGTGCCGGTCGGCAAGGTCACCCTGGGCCGGATCTTCAACCTGCTC
>DATCNP010000189.1:0-2855 GCA_036565205.1 Solirubrobacteraceae bacterium
CGGATGCGAAGGCTGGCCGGGGAAGCCCATCTCATCGATCCCCGAGCGGACGATCCGGTCGAGCTCGGCCAGGCTGGCTCCCGGGCGCAGGTGCTCGATCGCGCGCCCGTAGACGTCCAGCAGCTGGTCGGTCAGCGCGTCGTAGGCGGGGGTCAGCTTCCCCGGGCACGCGTTCTTGGTCAGATCGCACCAATAGCCGTCGGCGCAGACCCAGATCTCGAGCAGGGTCGGCTCGTGTTCGCTCACTGACGCGTTGCTGGTCGCGGTGAAGGTGCGGATGCTGCGGCCCGACCAGACGAGCGTGAACGCCCGCGCCATGTCGACCCTGTCCTGGTAGCCGACGCCATGGCTGTGGACGTGAGCCTCGTACATCGCACCGACCTCGCTGCAGGTCATCCCCGGCCGGATCTGCGCGGCGACGTGCTCCATCGCCGCCGCCGCCAGCTCACCGGCCAGCCGCATCCGCTCGATCTCCTGGTCTGTCTTGATCGCCCGGGCGTTGGCCAGAAGGCCGGAGCAGTCGACGACCTCACGGGCGGCGCCGTCGAAACCGTGAAACCAGTCCTGGGAGTAGACGGTCGGCTCGGCGACCATTCGGTCGGCGGCCTGCGTGCCCTGGGTCAGCTCGAGCCCGATCCGGCCGGTCAGGTCGCGTTCGTTCAGGACCTCGATGCAGACGTCGCGGGCGCGGAACCACGGTGGCCGCGGGTCCGCCGGATGGTAGCCGGCGAACGGGCGCAGCTCGGTTTTCCAACTCGCGCGCTCGGCTTCCTCGAGCTGCGGCTCGAGCACCGCCAGCACGGGCTCGCCCTGGGCCGGGAACACGACCGCGTCATAGCCCTTCATGCACCAGTAGCTGGTCAGGTAGAGGACGTTGTCCGGCGCGCGGGCGACGATCGCGTCGAGTTGTTGTTCGGCCATCAGCGCCCGGACGCGGTCGAGCTTGGCGTGGTCCTCGGGCCAGGGCACGGCTACCAGCGTCGGAGCGGGGGCGCCGGCGCTCCGTGCGCCTCCTCCCACGAGATCACCGGATTGCGCAGCACACCGATTCCCTCGATCTCGCACTCGATCACGTCGCCCGGCTTGAGGTAGAAGTCCTGGGCGTCCTCGCGGAACCCGGCCACGCCGGAGACCGTGCCGAGCGACAGCACGTCGCCGGGGCTGTAGTCGAGCGCCGAGTAGTGGGCGATCACTTCCGGAATCGTCTGCGACATGTTGCCCGATACGGACTCCTGGCGCTGCTCGCCGTTGACCCGCAGCTCCATGTGCAGGCGGTAGGGGTCGGGGATCTCATCCGGGGTGACGATGCACGGCCCGAGCGGGCAGAAGGTGTCGATCGCCTTGCAGTACGAGAACACCCCGGAGCGCATCTCCCGGCGCTGGATGTCGCGCGCGGTGATGTCATTGAAGATCAGGTAGCCGCCGATGTAGTCCTCGGCCTCGTCGACCTCGAAGTGCTTGCCGCCGTGACGCATCACCAGCGCCAGCTCGAGCTCATAGTCGAGCTCGTTGGTCAGGTGCGAGGGGTAGACGATCGGCTCCTCGGGCCCGATGATCGCGTCGATGTTCTGGAAGAACACGATCCAGGGCGCGATCTCGTGCGACCAGTTGACGGTCTTCGACTCGTCCTCGTGCTCGCGGTAGTTGCCCGAGGTGTGGAAGAACTTCTTCGGGATGATCGGGGCCTGGAGGCGGACGTCGGCCAGCGGAAGCCGCTCGCCGTTGGCGCCCGCGCCCACGGTGGCGACGTCCTCGCCGGATTCGAACAGCCCGAGCATCGTCGCGACGCCGTCGATCGTGCGCACGTGGCTGTTGTCGAGCGCGCCGCAGCGCATGCGCCCGTCCGGGTCGGCGAAGGTCACGAGCTTCACGACACCGGCTCGCAGATCCGCGTGATCGCCAGCGCGTACACGGTGGCGATCTTGACCAGGCCCTCGATGTCGAGGTTCTCGCCGTCGGGCCCCGGCAGGCCGCTCGAGGTGCCGTAGTTGACCGTCTCGATTCCGTACCGCGTGAGCGCCGAGGCGTCTGAGAACCAGCGCACCGTGTCGCGCTCGGGCCGATGGCCGAAGACGCGCTCGTGTCCGGCGTCGATCGCGCCGATCAGCGGGTGGCGCTCGCTGATCTCGGCGCCCGGAGCGGTCACGAACACCTCGTACTCGACCCCGTAGTCGGGGTACTTGGCGCGCAGGTCGCGGACCAGGTCGCCGAGCGCCCGCTTGGCATCCTGCATCCGCATCGTCGGCGGGACGCGTATGTCGAGGAACAGATCGGTGCGGTTCGGCGTACGGCTGACCCGCCACGGATGCCCGCCGCGCAGCGCGCCGATGTTGACCACGCCGCTCAGCCCGTGGTACTCGGCCCGCTGCTCCCAGGTCGGAATCCAGCCCAGCACGTCGTCCATCACCTCACGCATGCGCACGATCGAGTTCTCGTGCAGCCGGCCGCTCGCGAACGCCGTGTGCACGAACGGGCCGTGGGTCGAGATCCGCGCCCACATCGTCCCGTAGTGACCGAGCACGATCCGCTGCTCGGTCGGCTCGCCGAGGATGCACATGTCGGCGATCCCCCCGTGGGTGGGGAGGTAGCGGCTACCGGCGGCGTAGCCGCGGTACTCGCTGCCGCGGAACTCCTCGCCCCACTGCGTCTTCTCGATCTCGCCCACGACGCAGGCGATCAGCACATCGCCCCGGAGTCGCACGCCGGCGTCGCGCACGGCGCGTACCGCCTCGAGGTAGCAGGCCAGCGCGCCCTTCATGTTCGAGATCCCGAGGCCGTAGATCCGGTTGTCCTTGAGCACGGCGTGAGGCTGGAAGCCGAAGATGTCCCGCAGGTGCGGCTCGCGGCCCGAGTAC
>DATCNP010000190.1:0-1829 GCA_036565205.1 Solirubrobacteraceae bacterium
GGCATCACCCGCGGCACGACGCGTGCGCACCTCGCGCGCGCTGCGCTCGAGGGGATCGCGCACCAGGTCGCGGACGTGGTCGACGTCCTCCCGGAGCCGCTCACACGGCTGCGGGTCGACGGAGGAGCGACCGAGAACGGGTTCCTGATGCAGCTGCAGGCCGACCTGCTGCAGGTGCCGGTCGAGGTCGCGGCCGAGCAGGAGACGACTGCGCTCGGCGCCGCCGCCCTAGCGGCGGGGACGGCGGCGCGGGTCGGGGTTGCGAAGAGATACGAGCCCGAGGCAAACCCGGTCGACGTGGCCGCACAACGCGAGCGTTGGGCGCTGGCGCTTCGGCGGGCATTTAGCAGCGCGCCGGCGTAGGCCAGCGCGGAAAGCGGATCGCACTGACGCCGCGCTGCGCCGCAGCGAGCAGCGCACGGGTCGGCCGATGCCTGTCGATCACGACGCGCACCTCGAAGTTGTAGGACTCACCAATCCGCCCGAGGATTCGGTATTCGGGGATGTTGTCGGCGCCTTCGAACGTATGCGCGGTCGTCCGCGGCAGGTGCAGGGGCAACTTCCGCACGAGCGGGTAGTCCGCAAGATGCGGTGTCCGCCTGCAGAGGTTGCCCACCGTCTTTCCCGGGTTGCGGCGGATCAGGTAGACGCTGACGACGATTCCGTCACGCGGGAGTGAGAACGCCCAGCCGGAGGAGTTCGGCCGGTACCGCCAGCTCGATCCCACCGGGGGTTCGAGATGCGCGCAAAGTCGAGCATCTCGCCGACGGTGAACCCGCGATACAGCGGAGCGCCCTGCGCGACGTAGCCGATGTCGGCGAGGGCGGCCGGATCGCGCCGCGGGTCGCGGCCGCAGACGGTGACGGCGCCCTCAGTCGGCTCGAGCAGGCCGACGGCCAGGCCCAGCAGCGTGGACTTGCCCGCGCCGTTCGGTCCAGCGATGCCGACGATCGACGGTTCGGGAATCGTCAGCGTGCAGTCGCGTAGGGCCCATGTACGCCGGTATCGCTTGCCCAGCGCGGAGGTATCGAGCAGTGCGCAGTAGTATTTTCAGCCACTCCGCCCAGAACTCGCTGACGGAGGTTCGCCCAACAACAGGAGGCTCGCATGCGATTTACCCCTCGTAAGGCCGGAGCGCTGCTGCTCGCGCTCGCGGTCGTCACGGTGGCGCTCACGGCCAGCATGGCGTCCGCACGACCCACCCGCAGCGGCGCGTCGCTCCAGGCGTGCGCCCTGCTCCCCGACACGAAGTCGTCGACGCGCTACACGCTCTTCGACGCTCCGTACCTGAAGGCCGCGTTCAAGGCTGGCGGTATCTCCGCGCAGGTGCTCAACGCCCAAGGGAGCTCGAGCCGGCAGAAGTCACAGGCCGAGGGCTGCCTTGCCAAGGGCGCGAAGGTCATCTTGCTCGATCCCTTCACGACAGCCGCAGGACTCGCGATCACGGCCGAGGCCGTCTCGCGCGGCGCAAAGGTCATCGACTACGACCGCCTCGTGCCCAAGAGCAAGGTCTCGTACTACGTCTCGTTCGACAACGTGGGGGTCGGCAAGTTGCAGGCGAACGGCCTGATCGCCGCACTCAAGGCGAAGGGGACCTATGGCTCGAAGCCGGTGATCGCCGAGCTCAACGGCGGCATCACGGACAACAACGGCCACCTGTTCAAGCAGGGCTACGACTCCGTGCTGAGCCCGCTCTACAAGAGCGGCGCGCTGAAGAAGGCAACTGCCGGCGACCAGTGGACCGATTGGGATCCCGTCAAGGGCCGCACGATCTTCGACCAGATGCTCGCCCGCAACAGCAACAAGATCCAGGGCGTGCTGGCGGCGAA
>DATCNP010000191.1:0-13472 GCA_036565205.1 Solirubrobacteraceae bacterium
GCGGGCGCGGGTGCGTGGCTTGCCGCCGGCACCCGGAGGCAGCGGTAGGGACAGCGTGATGTCAGGCGCGACGGCGAGCTCCACGCCCTCCAGCTCGGCAGGCTCGAGCTCGAGCGCGAACGCGGCCCGCCAGGGCTCGCCGTCCTCAGCCGCCCAGGGCTTGTGCTCGAGGTCGGCCAGCGCGCGCTGGGACTCCTGCCCGACCGACAGCGTCAGCATCGGTCTGACGAACCGGCGCCCGCGGACGCCGAACCACCGCCCGGTCAGCTCCAGGCGATCAGAGCCGACGAGCGTGAACGCGTCGAGCTCGAAGCTGACGTCCTGCGCGGTCTCCTCCGCCGGGTGCAGAGCTTCGGGCATGTCGGCCACGGCTCGCTGGCGGCTGGACGCACCTCGAGCCTCAGCCGGCGGCGCGACGCAGCCGGGCCGCGCGGGACTTCTTGCGGGCGCCGGTGTTGCGGTGCAGCGCGCCGCGCTTCACCGCCTTGTCGATCGTCCGCACGAGCACGCGGTGCTCGGTGTCGGCCGCGGCGTCGTCGCCCCCGGCGACGGCGGTCTCGAGGCGGCGGAAGTACGTCTTGATCTTCGACGTGTAGCGTCGGTTCTCAGTCCGCTCGCGCTCGGCGCGCTCGATCCGCTTCTTCTGTGAGTGAATGTTGGCCATAACGCATGCGGCCGCGGAACTCCGCGGCGCGCGCGTACTATAGCGCGCTCGTGTCAGCAGAGACCATCGTCGGGGGCGAGCCGCCAGACTCCTCGCCTCCCCCGCCACCGCGGCGGCGGATCGCTCTCAGCACCGCGATTTTCGCCCTCGCGACTGCACTCTCGCGGATCGCCGGACTCGCCCGCGAGGTCGTCGCAGCGAGCTTCTTCGGCACCAGCGCCGCCGCGTCGGCGTTCACGATCGCCTCGCAGGTCCCGAACCTGATGAGCAACCTGTTCTCCCAGGCGGCGCTGTCGGCGGCGTTCGTTCCGGTCTTCACAGACCTGCTCCAGGCCGGTCGCAGGAAGGAGGCCTTTCGCCTCGCCTCGACGCTCTTCTGGATCATCCTGATCGTGCTCGGCGTAGTCACCGGGCTGTGGATGGTCCTGGCCGGGGCGATCGCGCCGCTGTTCACGGGGAACCTGCACGGCTCTGCCGTTGACTTGACAGTCGGCCTCTCGCAGGTGCTGTTCCCGGTCGTCCTGCTCCTCAGCCTGACGGGCCTGCTGGTCGGCATCCTCCAGTCCTACGACGAGTTCTCGATTCCGGCCCTCGCTCCAGCGGTCTGGAACCTGGTGATCCTCGTTCTGCTGGTCGGGCTCCGGTCTCGCTTTCACGGTCAGAACGGGCTTTACGCCTACGCCATCGCCTGGCTCGTGGCGACGGTCGTGCAGCTGCTGATGGTCGCCTCGGCGCTGCGCCGTATCGATTTTCGCCTGACGTTCCACATCGACTGGCACGATCCCCGCGTAACGCAGGTGCTGGGCCTGTTCCTACCGGTCACGCTCAGCATCGGGATCGTCAATCTCGACCTGTTCATCAACTCGGCCTTCGGGTCTCTCGTCTCCCCGCAGGCGCCGCGGGCGATCGACCAGGCGTTCCGGATCTACATGCTTCCTCAAGGCGTCTTCAGCGTCGCGGTGGCCACGGTCCTGTTTCCGACGCTGAGCCGTATGGCGGCTCGTCGTGACCCCGCCGGGATGCGCAAGACCGTAGGCAACGGGATCCGCCAGATCAATCTGCTCCTGATTCCCTCTGCCGGGCTCCTGCTCGCACTCGCCACACCGATAACCCGGCTCGTCTACCAGCGCGGCGCGTTCAACGCCGAGTCCACGCACCTGGTCTCGACGGCGCTGTTCTGGTTCGCCTTCAGCCTCCCGTTCGCGGGGGTCAACCTGCTGCTCAGCCGGGCTTTCTTCGCCCTCAAGCGGCCATGGATCCCGACCCGCCTTGCCGCGATGAACATGGTCGTCGACGCGGTGGTCAGCATCGCCCTGTACAAGCCGCTCGGGATCACCGGGCTCGTGATCGGCACCGCCTCGGCCAACCTCGTGATGACCGCGCTCCAGCTCACGCGCCTGCGCCGCGGATTCAACGGCCGGCTCGAGGGTGGCCAGACGCTGATGATCACGGTCAGGATCCTCGTCGCCTCGGCGCTGATGGCCGCTGCCGCCTGGCTCGTGTGGAAGGGCCTCGAGGCGCTCCTCGGCCTCTCGCTCCCGGCCGAGCTGCTGGAGGTCGGGATCGCGATCACCGGGGCGTGCGTGCTCTACGGCAAGACGGTGCTGCTGATGCGGATCCCGGAGGCGCGCCAGATCGAGCAGCTCGTGCTCGGGCGCCTGCGCGGGCGCGCCGCCTAACCTTGAGGGCATCGCCGACCAGAGCCACATCCGCAACTTCTCGATCATCGCCCACATCGACCATGGCAAGTCGACGCTGGCCGATCGCATCCTCGAGCTGACCCACACGGTCGACCCGCGGGCAATGCGCGCCCAGGTGCTCGACTCGATGGAGCTCGAGCGCGAGCGAGGGATCACGATCAAGGCCCAGGCCGTGCGGGTGTTCTACAAGTCCCCTCACGACGGCGAGACCTACCAGCTACAGCTGATCGACACACCGGGTCACGTCGACTTCACCTACGAGGTGTCACGCTCGCTGGCCGCTTGCGAGGGAGCGCTGCTGGTCGTCGATGCATCGCAGGGTGTCGAAGCGCAGACCGTCGCCAACACGTACCTGGCCGTTGAATCGGGGCTCGAGCTGATCCCCTGCCTGAACAAGGTCGACCTTCCCGGGGCGGAGCCCGAGCGCGTCGCCGAGGAGGTCGCCGATCTGCTCGGCGAGCCGGCAGACGCGGTCAGGCGGATCAGCGCCAAGACCGGCGAGGGAATCACCGAGGTCCTCGACGAGCTGATCGCGCGCGTTCCGCCGCCCAGGGGGAATCCCGACGGGCCGCCGCGGGCGCTGATCTTCGACTCCGAGTTCGACCAGTACCGCGGGGTGATCGCCTACATCCGGGTGATGGACGGAACCTTCACCAAGGGTGAGACGATCCGCGCGATGCAGGCCGGTATCGAAGCCGAGATCGACGACATCGGCTTCTTCACGCCCCAGATGACCTCGGCCAAGGCCCTTGGGCCCGGAGAGGTCGGCTACCTGACAACCGGGATCAAGGACGTCACCAAGCTGCGGGTGGGCGACACGCTGACGAGCCGGGCCAATCCGGCCACCGAGCCGCTCCCGGGCTACCGGGAGGTCAAGCCGATGGTCTTCTGCGGCCTGTTCCCGATCAACTCGGACGAGTATCCGGACCTACGTGATGCGCTCGAGAAGCTGACGCTCAACGACGCGGCCCTCAGCTGGGAGCCCGAGACCTCGGACGCGCTGGGGTTCGGATTTCGCTGTGGCTTCCTCGGCCTGCTGCACATGGACATCGTGCGCGAGCGCCTCGAGCGCGAGTACGACCTCGAGCTGCTGGCGACGATGCCCAGCGTCGAATACGAGGTCACGCTGACCGACGGCACGGTGCTCCCGGTGCACAGCCCGAACGACTTCCCCGATCCGGCTCGCGTAGCCGAGGTCCGCGAGCCGTTCATCCGCGCTTCGATCCTGACCCCGAAGGAGTTCGTCGGCGCGATCATGGAGCTCTGCCAGGAGCGCCGCGGCGAGCACGTGGGCATGCACTTTCTCTCGCCGGCGCGCGTCCAGATGACCTACGACCTGCCGCTGGCCGAGATAGTGCTCGATTTCTTCGACCAGCTGAAGTCGCGCACCCGAGGCTACGCGTCGCTCGACTACGACCTGACCGGCTTGCGCGAATCCGACCTGGTCAAGCTCGACATCCTGCTGGCCGGCGACCCGATCGACGCGCTCTCGATGCTGGTGCATCGTTCGAAGGCGCAGGCCGCGGGCCGGACGCTGGTCGAGAAGCTGCGGGAGAAGATCCCGCGCCAGCAGTACGACGTCCCGATCCAGGCGGCGATCGGGTCGCGGATCGTCGCGCGCGAGACGATCAAGGCGTACCGCAAGGACGTGATCGCCAAGTGCTACGGCGGTGACATCTCGCGCAAGCGCAAGTTGCTCGAGGCCCAGAAGAAGGGCAAGCAGCGGATGAAGCAGGTAGGACGGATCGAGGTCCCGCAGGAGGCCTTTCTCGCCGTGCTCGAGCTCGGCGAGAAGGGCTAGGGGTGGCGTCCGCGCCCGGGTACACCGCGCTACTGCCGCCCCAGCCCGATGCCGACATCGGCCGCGAGCGGATCCTCGTGCGCTTCGACGACGGCCGGAGCGAGCAGCTCGCGCTCCACGAGTACGACCGCCTCTACGCCATACCCGGCCTGTACGAGGAGATCGTCCAGGTCCACCTCGACTGCCGCTCCCCCGGGGTGATCGCGTCGTTGCTCGCCGCGGCGGTCGGGCGCTTGGGTTTGACGGCGACCGACGTGCGCGCGCTCGACATCGGCGCCGGCAACGGCATCTCGGGAGAGGCGCTGGCCGCAGAGGGGATCCAGCCGGTGCTGGCCACCGACGTGCTGGCGAGCGCGCGCGATGCCGCGTTGCGCGACCGCCCGGGCCTCTACCACGCCTATCTGGTCACGGATTTGCTCGAGCTCTCCAGCGAGCAGGCCGAGGCGATCCGCGAGCTCCAGTGCAGTGCGCTTGTCTGCGTGGCGCCGGTGGGTCGCGGCCCTCAGCACGTGCCGCCGGAGGCGATCGCCGCCGCGTGCGCCCTACTCGGGTCCGACGCGCTACTGGCCTACATGCGGGACGCCGACGATCAGCCGGACGCTCTGACGAGCGAGATCATGGCCGCGCGGGTGCCCGGGTTCACGCAGTTGCAGGAGCTCGAACGCCGTCGCTACGTCCATCGCCGCACGGTCAACGGCGAGCCGATCCTGATGGACGCCGTGATCAGCTGCGTACTGCGCTGAGCCGGGCTCTCAGGCCCATCCACCCGGGGCCCCGCGGCGACGCGACGGTCCGAGCGGACGGCGGGAACCGAGCGACCACGGCGGTGGCAGCGCGCGGCGGCGCTGTCCCAGCACCAGCACGACGATCGTTCCGAGCAGCCACAGAAGCGTCAGCGCGAGGAGGGTCGCGATCAGCACCATGACCACCGGGATCGCGATCACGAGCAGGGCTGGGTGCTGGGCGACCGACGACACGGCCCGCCGCGACGCGCGCTGGCGCCGGCCGCTTGGGGTTGCGCGGGGAAGATCGGCGGTTGTCGCGTCAAGCTGCGCATACGTGCTCGCCTTGAGCGCCGCTGCCACGCGCTGCTCGAGCTCGTGTGCGGCGATTCGCCCTTCGGTGGATGCACGATGCAGCCGCTCGATGGCGCGCTCGCGGTCCTCGTCCGATGCTCTGAGGGTCCCGCGTCGTGCCATGGAATGAGGCTAGCGCGCCGCCGGGACCTCCGCAATCGGAGCGCGGCCAGCTTCGGCTGGGCGCACGCAGTAGCTCCCTTCGGAGAAGCCCTCGCTCTCGATCCCGAACGCCCAGTTGGAGCGCGCGTGAAAGTTCTCCAGCGCGATCGCCAGCGTCAGCTCGACGATCTGTCGCTCGTCGAAGCGAGCACGCAGGCGTTCAAACAGCTCGTCGGAGACCTCAACCGGCGTCCGCGTCATCCCGTCGGCGTACTCGAGCACGAGCCGCTCGTCCGGCTCGAAGCGCTCGGATTCCAGCCAGCGGCTCAGCTCGCGCAGCTTGTCCTGCGCGATCGCCGAGTCATGCGCGAGCTTGCTTCCGAAGTCCAGGCACCACTCGCAGCCGACGAGCTGGGCGGCGCGCAGCATGCCAAGCTTCTTGAGCCGCGGCTCGACGGCGTTCGCGTAGCGGTCGGAGGCGAGCGAGATCGCGGCGTAGCCGGCGAGCAGCGGGCGTGAATGGGCGACGATCCCGGTTGGCGCGAGCGAGCGGCCGTAGATTCGCTTGGCCGACGCGTACGCCAAGCGGCGCAGCAGGTCGATCCCGTGCGGTGATGCGGGCTTCAGCCGGGCCATCATGTGCTCCTTTCAGGCGGTGGTCTGTTGCGACCGACGCTGATCGCGGCTGCCGCGACGAGCACAAGCTCGAGCGCGAAGCCACCAAGGCTCGCGATGTCATCGGCGGTCGAGAGATGATCGGTTGTGGTCAGGTGGTAGGCGAAATGTGGAAGCGAGGCGGCCAAGAAGGCCGCGGCGGCGACGAGCACCAGCCGGCGTTCGAACCAGACCGCGGCGCAGACCAGCAGCACCGCGAGGCCGAGCTGGCCGGCGGCGAAGTCGCGCACCAGGTGCTCGTCGTAGGGGCCGAGTACCGAGACCCAGTGATGGCCGGCGCCCGGATATCCGTTGTAGAGCGAATGCGGTGCCAGCGTGCCCCAGACGCCGATCTCCGCCTGTGCGGCCGCGACGAGCGCGAGCGCGGCCCGGGGGCGCAGCGACCGAGGCGCTCGCTCGAGCCACGCCCCGCGCTCGCCGGACCGAAGTGCCGAGGCCGGCATCACGACACCGCGCTCCCGGCTCGCCGGCTCACGGCGCCGACGGCAAGGCGGCTGGCCTCCACCGCGCTCGCCCATGCGATTTCCGACAGGCAGCCCGGCGCGGCGACCATGTCGCCGGCCAAGAAGACGCCGTCGCCGTAGTCCACGGCGGGCCGGTCGCGCCAGGTTGTGCCCGGAGGATCGAGCGCGCCGGTGCGCCCGTCCATCACCTGGCGCCGGCGCCAGGTCTCGCGCTCTCGCCATCCGGAGTAGGCAGCGTCGAGGAGCCGCTCGAGCCGGGCCGCGGCGCAATCCGCCGGCTCGCCGGGCCGGATCGGCATCTGGGCCTGGATCAGCTCCTCGCCCGGGGGCGCCAGTGACCGATCGGCAGCCGTGTAGCGCTCCACCCAGCCGGTCTCCTGAAGGTCGACGACCACGAACGGATCGCCCCTCGAGCTGCGGATCGCCAGGTCCATGCAGACCGCCTTGCCGCTCAGCCAGTGCAGCGAATCGTCGCCGAGCAGGCGGCGCGCGTCGCTCAGCTCGGTGGCGAGAATCACCGGTGCGGGCGGGAGCTCGGAGACGCTCGTGCCGGTCTTGATCTCGACGCCCAATGCGAGCGCCCGGTCGCGCATCAGCGCGATGATCGTGCTCCAGCCGCCGATCGGGAAGCGAGCCGTCGGAGGGGCAGAGAGGAGCCCGCGCACGAGTGGCTCCCACAGGAATGCGGCCGACAGCTCGCCGGGGTCGTGGTGGTAGGTCAGGATGCCGGCGCTACGCGCCAGCGCATCGGCCGCGTCGGCGCCGACGTTGTCCGCGGCCCAGGTACGGAAGTCGAGCTCTACCGGCGCCACCCGGCCGCGAAGCCGCAGCGCGGCGACTGCTGCGCCGACCGCCGGGACGCGGCGGATGTCATCACGCCAGCGAAAGCGAACGCCGGACAGCGGCGGCCGAGCATGGGGCGGGAGCAGCCCACGTTCGCCGAGCCAGTGCCAGAATGGGCTGCCCGAGAGCAGCGCGTGCGGGCCGAGATTGACCCTGTACGGGCCGGACGTACTCCGGGCGCGCCCGCCGAGCTCCTGATGGGCTTCGAGGAGCCGAACATCGGCGCCCTGCTCGGCGCACGAGACCGCGGCTGTCAGGCCGGCGATTCCGCCGCCGACGATCGTAATCGTGGTCATGCTGACTCCTTCGATTGCGCGTTTGGGGCTCGAGACAACCTACGGCGAAACTGGTTCGGGGTTAAGGTCCAGTTGTGAGCTTGGAAAGAGAGCCAGTTTTCGGGGCCGCGCTGATGCTCGATATCCAGCGGGGTGCGGGAGCGCTGCATGAGCAGCTCGAGCTGCGCCTCCGAGAGCAGATCCGCAGCGGCCGGCTGGGCTCCGGGGCGCGGTTGCCGTCCACGCGCGCGCTCGCGAGCGAGCTCGGAATCTCGCGGGGTGTCGTGCTGGAGGCCTACGGTCAGCTGACCGCCGAGGGGTACCTGGTGGCCAGCCAGGGGGCGCCGACACGGGTCGCCGATGCGCCCACTGCCGAGCTCGCCCCGCTTGCGGCCGGAACGCTGGAGCCGCACTACGCCTACAGCTTCGACCCGGGCCTGCCCGACCTGGCGACATTTCCCCGTGCAGAATGGCTTCGCTCGCTCCGCCAGGCGCTTCGCTCGGCGCCGTTCGAAGCCCTCGGCGCCGGCGATCCGCGCGGCGTCCCGGAGCTTCGTAATGAGCTGATGCACTACCTGGGTCGCGCCCGAGGGGCAGCGCCCGAGCCCGAGCACACGCTCCTCTGTGCCGGCTTCGGCCAGGGTTTCGCCCTTCTCTGCGGCTCGCTCCGAGGGCGGGGAATCGAGCGGATTGCATTCGAGGATCCAGGCTGGCCCCAGCACCGGCTGATCGCGGAGCGGGCCGGGCTGGAAGTGGTCGGGATCCCCGTGGATCAACACGGGCTCGATGTGGGCGAGCTGGCGGCCTCCGGATGCGAGATCGTTGTCGTGACTCCCGCCCATCAATTCCCGACCGGCGGCGTGATGTCCTCCGAGCGGCGTGCGGCGCTGCTCGGATGGGCCGACGACACCGATGGACTGATCGTCGAGGACGACTACGACTCCGAGCTCAGCTACGACCGCGGTCCGGTGGGGGCCCTGCAGGGGCTCGCTCCGGAGCGCGTTTGTCACCTCGGCTCGGTGGCCAAGCGATTGGCTCCGGCGCTCCGTCTCGGGTGGCTGCTCAGCCCGTCCTGGCTGACCGGCGAGCTCACCTACGCGAAGGCCCTGGCCGACGGCGGCTCACCGGCGCTTGAGCAACTCGCGCTAGCCGACTTCATCGCACGCGGCGAGCTGGACCGCCACCTTCGTCGCATGCGGATCCGTTACCGGAAACGCCGTGCCAGCCTCGAGGCCGGACTCACGCGGGCCCTCACCGCCGCTCGGATCAGCGGCACGCGGGCTGGGCTGTACGCGATGGTCGAGCTGCCGGGGAGCTGCGAGGAGGCGGCGATCCTGCGCGCCGCCGCGGCTGCCGGTATCGGAGTCGACGGCCTGGCGGCGTGCCGCATCTCGGGGACCGGGCCGCCCGGTCTCCTGCTCGGGTACGCCAACCTCTCAGAGCCCGCGATCGAGCGCGGGATCGAGCTGCTGGCGAGCGTGATCCGCTCGCTCTGAGCGGGATCACCCGTCCGTACCGATCGCCGACGGAGCGATCTGGAGGAATGCGGTGACCAGGAACGCGAGCAGGCTGACCACGCCGATCGCGTGGGCCCAGGGCGCACTGGCCACGTTCAGCAGCCCGACACCCGCGATCAGCAGCGCGGCCGCGACGCGCGCGCCCAGGGGCGCCCCGATGGATCTACGTCCGCGGCCCACATCGTCCTCGCGCGCGGGGACGTCGGGGTCAAAGCGGCCGGTCAGAGCGAGCCGGAAAAGCAGCGCGAGCGAGGGGAACAGGACCACGGCGCCGGCGATCACCGCCACCAGCAGCGCCACGAGCGCGTCGTGCGAGGCGGCGGCCTGCTGGACCGTCAGGCCCGGGAGCAGCGTCGGGTAGCGAGCCAGCGCCCAGCCGGCGATCACCGCGGCGACCGCGAGCGACGCCCCGAACCGCGCGAGCTCGAAGTGCCGGTGCGCTACGAGCGCGAGCGTCGCCGCGCCGGCCAGTACCGAGGCCACCAGGGCGGCGAGCGCGCTGCCGCTGGTCAGCTGCTCGAACAGCGAGTGGGCGTCGGCATGGACCACGACCAGGCCGGCGAGCGCAATCGCTCCGGCCAGCACTCCCGCCCCGAGCGCTCGCGTCCGGAATGCGTTCTCGAGCTCCGGGTCACCCACGCGACGGGCGTCGGCTGCCAGGTAAACCGCGGCCAGGTAGGCCGAGTTGGCGACGGCGATCACGCCGATCAGGATCGAGGTCGGATTGAGCCAGCTCGAAAACAGCGCACCGGCAGCGTTGCCGACCGGCACGCGCTCACTGGCGATGGCGCCCGCCGCGGCGCCGAGCGCGAATGGCGTGACCAGACTCGCGCCCGCGAAAACGGCGTCTATCACGCGCAGCTCGCGGCGACTCTCGATTCCCGCGCGCAGGGCGTAGGAGGCACCGCGGAGGATGATCCCCACGCCGGCGAGGAACAGCGGCGCCGCGAGCGTCGAGGCAATCGATCCGAAGGCCTCGGGGTAGGCTGTCCACATGACCGTGAGCACGAAGATCAGCCACACGTGGTTGGCCTCCCAGACCGGCGCCATCGAGTGGTGGGCGTGTTCGCGAATCTCCTCCGCGTGCGCCCCGCGGCCGGCGAACAGCTGCCAGACCCCGGCCCCGAAATCGGCCCCGGCGAGCACCGTGTAGAGCGTCAGGCCCGCGAGCGCAAAGACCAGTGGCAGCGCGTCGAGCATCGTCTAAACGTGCACCCCGCCGGGGGTGTCCGCGGACGGGAGCGGCTTGCGGGCCAGGCGGCGCAGGATCCAGGCCACCGCGAATGCCAGCGCGATGTAGACCACGAGCAGAGTCCCGTATCCGATCGGGATCCCGCCCGCGCCGGTGACCGCGTCGGCCGTCGGCATCACGCGGTAGACGACCCACGGCTGCCGTCCGACCTCGGTGGTCACCCAACCCGCGATCAGCGCGACCAGCGACAGCGGCCCGGCGAGCACGACGGCGCGGTAGAACCACCGTGACTCGGGCAGTCGTTTTCGCCTGATCCGCACGACCACGTAGACGACCCCGAGCAGCGCCAGCATGGTCCCGATCCCGACCATCATCTGGAACGAGATCCGGACCACGTTGACGGGAGGGCGCTGGGCGGGGGCGACCGTGTCGAGACCCTTGACGGTCGCGTTCCAGCTGTGGAAGGCGAGCAGCGAGAGCATGTGCGGGATTGCGATCCCGTACTTGACCTGGCCGTCTGTGTACCAGCCGAGCAGGTGCTCGGGGGCTCCGCGAGTGCTCGCCTGCAGCCCCTCGATCGCCGCCAGCTTGACCGGCTGCATCGTGGCCACCTCACGCGCCGCCCAGTCCCCGACCAGGACCTGGACCGGTGAGGCGAGGGCCGCGATCGTCAATGGGATCGCCAGCGCCGCCCGCTCGTAGCGCCCCCAGCGGCCGCGCAGGCGGCCGAACGCATATGCGGCAGCGACCAGAAACCCGGCGACGATGTACCCGGCGATGTACATGTGGATCAGCTCGTGCCACAAAAAGCTGTTGCCGAACAGGGCCTGAAGCGGATTCACATCGATCACCTTCCCGCCGAGGAGGTGAAAGCCGCCGGGATGGTTCATCCAGGCGTTGACCGAGATCACCATCAGCGATCCGGTGAAACCCGAGATCACGATCGGGATCCCGCTGGCGAAGTGGGCCCGCGGCGAGAGCCGCCCCCAGCCGTACGCATAGATCCCGATGAAAATCGCCTCGACGAAGAACGAGAAGCCCTCGATCGCAAAGCCGAGCCCGAACACGCTCCCGAATGTGCCGGTGAAGTTGGGCCACAACAGGCCCATCTCGAAGCTCAGGATCGTGCCGGTGATCACGCCGACTGCGAAAAGCGCCACCATCACCCGGCTCCAGCGCTGGGCGAGCGTGAGGTACAGCGGGTCGCCCGTTCTGCGGTGCAGCCATTCCGCGAACAGCACCATCACCGGGAACGCGATCCCGAACGCGACCAGCGGGATGTGGACCGCGAACGACAGGGCCTGCATCTGCCGCGCCTCCAGGAGGTAGCGCTGGTGGACCGGCGTGAGGGCCGCCGCGAGCTGGCTCATGCCTCTTGCTCACGTTACGCCTGCCCCTGTGAGAATGCCTCGCTGATGGATCTCGGCCTGCATGATCGCGCCTGCATCCTCACCGGGGCCTCGCGTGGCATCGGCCGTGCCACAGCGTCGCTGCTCGCGGCCGAGGGCGCGGTCCTGCTGCTCGTCGGGCGCGGCGAGGAGGCGCTGGCAGCCGCCGCGCAGGAACTGGGTGAGACAACCGACGTCGAGTGGCTCGCGCTCGACGTCACCACGCCGGATGCGGGCACGCGCTGCCGGGACGCCTGCCTGTCGCGCTTCGGGCGCATCGACGCGCTGGTCAACAACGCCGGGACCTCATCCGTCCGCGCGCTGGAAGATCTGACCGACGAGGAGTGGCAGGCGCAGTGGGAGCTCAACGTAATGGCGCCAATGCGGCTGATGCGGACGCTCGCTCCGGTTATGGCAGACCGGGGGTGGGGGAGGATCGTCAACGTCTGCTCGTCGTCGGGTAAGCGTCCCTCACAGCGCAACGCCTCCTATTCGGTCACCAAGGCGGCCCAGCTCTCGCTTTCCCGCGTGTTCGCCGACGCCTACGCCGCGCGTGGCGTGTTGGTCAACGCGGTCGCGCCCGGGCCGATCGCCAGCGAGCTCTGGCTGGATCGGGGAGGGCTCGCCGACCAGTCCGCCGCCGCTCTGCACAGCACTCGCGAGCGAGTGCTCGACTCGACAGCTGCCGGCGTGCCGCTCGGCCGCCTCGGAACTCCTGAGGAGATCGCGGCCGCGATCGCCTTCCTGTGCTCAGAGGTGGCTTCGAACGTCACCGGCGCCGCCTGGGGGGTCGACGGCGGCGCCGTGCCGGTGATCATCTGAGCTCGGTCTGAGCCCGGCCGCGGGCGCTCCCATAGACTTCCGCCGCGATGGCGATCAAGACCGAAGCGGTGGGCAAGAGCTACCCGCCGGTCACCTACGCGGTCGGGCGCGAGAAGGTCAAGGAGTACGCCTCCGCGGTCGGAGAGACGCTCCCCATCCACCTCGACCATGAAGCGGCTCGCGAGGCCGGTTACGCCGATGTCGTGGCGCCGCCGATGTTCGCGGTCGTCTATTCGAGCCGAGCGGTGGCGCCGGCGATCCTCGACCCCGAGGTGGGCCTCGACTTCGCGATGATGGTCCACGGCGCCCAGGAGTTCGTCTGGGGGCCGCTGGTCGTGGCCGGGGACGAGATCACGACCACGGGCACGGTCAAGGAGATCACCGATCGCGGAGAGATGGGGTTCTACGTGTTCGAGACCGAGTCGGTCAACCAGCGCGGTGAGAACGTGTGCACGGGCACGTGGACGAACATCGTCAGGAGTGGCGGATGAAGCGGGGCGACTCGATCGAGCTCAAGGTCACGCCGGACCGCTACATCACCGTCCGCTATGCCGGCGCCTCCGGCGATTTCAACCCGATTCACATCGACGAGGACTTCGCCAAGCAGGTCGGTCTGCCAGGACGCATCCTCCACGGCCTGTGGACGATGGCGCAGGTCGCCCGGGCGCACACCGAGGCGGCCGGCGGGCCGGAGAAGCTGGAGCGCCTGTCGGTCCAGTTCCGGGGGATGGGAGCACTGGAGCAGGAGATCGTCGTCCGAGGCACGGTGACCGAGGCCGGCGATGGCAAGGCGAAGGTCGAATCTGAGGCCGAGCAGTCCGGCAAGCGCATCGTCCGCAACGGGGTCGCCCAGTTGCGGGGGCTGTAGGGGGCGGGACCGTGGTGTCGGCGGCCGGGGCTTGGCGGCCGGGGCTTGGCGGTCGGCGGCCGGGGCTTGGCGGCCGGGGCTTGGC